>CALDEN010000057.1 GCA_937942405.1 uncultured Saprospiraceae bacterium | reverse complement strand
TAGCTGGAATGCCGCAAATATGGGTGGATCTGGTATCGACCCTTTGATATAAAAATTTCCTTCTCCAGCAGGAATAGTCCCCACGATACGTTTAAAATAATTATTGGGTCCACCGAAAATGTATGCATTGTCTTTTGTATTGGAACTATCGACAGTGATCTCATTAGAAAACTCTAACCCCGGTATCTCTGGCGAATAATACTTTATCCGAGGTCGTCGACCTACTACCCCTCTCTTATCGAATGCGACTAGGTATTGGTTTTCATTGATATTAAGTCCCCATGCTCCAGAGGCATAATAGTTACCCAGGTCGTTCCATTGCCACGATGGACATACGGGAAAAGAGTGTAAAAACGATTCATCAGCGATGATATCTCCATCTATACAAGTAATTCCAAACGCTTTTATTTCATCTACTAATGATTTTAGTAGATCTTCAAAATTGAGTACTTCTTTAAATCTACTGCTACCGAGTGTAGGATCTCCGGAACCGATAATGTATAGATTTCCTTCTAGTGTACCATCGGCCTGAATCCGTCCATCATGAGCAATTTTAGTAACGTATTCAAAATCATCTCCGAGAAGCTCTAATGCTGCAAAGGTGGTAATGACTTTCTGAGCAGATGCCGGTACGAGTACTTTATTTTGATTTATTCCTGCTAAGGTTTTTCCCGTTTCGATGTCGATTACTGCGACACCTATATTGGCATATTTAAAGGCAGAGGATGCTACAGAAGCATTTATACGGGTTTGTAGTTTTTCGCTTTGAGCGAAAAAAGAAGCGGTACAAAAAAGCAAATTTATAATGACTAGTCTTATTCTCATTTGAGTACTTCTCCTTCTATTCCTATATGAAAAAGTGCATCTCCCTGATTTACAACAGATGCATTATTATGTCCTACTATATAACCGTCTGTCTTGGCAAAAACGTATACCGTCTTTGTACCGAACGGATCTTTTATTACTCCTAGTTGCTCTCCTTTGATAACCTGAGCTCCTGACTGACGTGTCCAGATAAACATACCAGAGTACGGAGCTCTGAGCCATGTACTCTTAGTGAAGTGCACCATATTTTCTTTATCTGGAATATCCGAACTGACCATATCTAGATGATGGAGTACTCTCAATATTCCGTTCATCCCTTTCTGTATCGAGACACCACATAAACGTACCGACTCCCCTGCTTCATAGACGACAGCGGTAATGCCCATCATGCTACATGTTTTTCTAAATGACTTAGGTATTAAGGGTTTTTGAAGTATAAATGGGGGTTGGAATATTTTGGCCAATTGAGCCCCATATTTATCCGACTTATGATATCGGATCTGTGGAAAATTATATCTAGATGCTCCTCCGGTATGGAAGTCCATCGCTATGTCTACATATGGTAAGATCTTCTTAGTCAATGTCCGAGCGACTCTAGATGCTAGGGATCCTGCAGAACTACCTGGAAAACTTCTGTTTACATCTTTGCCATCAGGCACCTCTCTACTAAAATTTATAAACCCAAAAACATTTAATAATGGAATGGCGATAATCGTACCTCGGTTTATACGCTGAAAAGTATCCTCATCCAGCATCCTACGTATGATCTCTACCCCATTTATCTCATCTCCATGTACTCCCCCTAGGACGAGCACTACTGGCCCTGGCAAGGTACTACGATATATATGAGCGATGATATCTATTTTGGTATCTGATGGTAATCGTCCGACGTTCAGACTTATCGTACCTGATTCTCCAGGTGCAAAACTGGATTTGTCGATAACGATCGGCTTATTAAACGGGTGCTTACTTTCTATCTGCAGTTTTTCCATAATCTTCTATACGTTACGCTCTATCATGTCCATAATTCTTCCTGCTATATCTACTCTCGTTGTCGTTTCTATCCCCTCTAGTCCTGGAGAGGCATTTACCTCGAGTATGAGCGGTCCTCTCTTAGATCGCAACATATCCACCCCTGCCACTTTGAGTCCCATCACCCGAGCAGCTTTTTTTGCAGCATCTATTTCCTCTTCTGTCAATTGATCTATGCTCGATGATCCTCCGCGATGCAGATTAGATCTAAACTCTCCTTTGGCAGCTTGCCTCTTCATGACACCGACGATCTCCTCATCTACGATAAATACACGGACATCTGCTCCTCCTGCTTCTTCTATAAATTCCTGAATCATGGCCTTCTGACCTGTCTTAAAAAAGGTTTCCAGAATGGCTTCTGCATTTTTTCTAGATTCTGACAAGATCACTCCTAGACCATGAGTTCCCTTGAGAAGCTTAATCACAAAAGGAGTAGATCCTACTCGATCTATCATACTCGGCATGGTATAATAATTCTTAGGTATGATCGTCCTCGGAACTGATACCCCTTCTGCTGCTAACAGTTGTAGGCAGATCAGCTTATCCCTCGCCTTGAGTAATGGGTCAGAACCCAATGTAGTATATACACCCATCGCCTCAAATTGCCTAATCACCGCAGATCCATGAGACGTTGCAGAATTCCCTATACGTGGGATAATAGCATCTACATCTGATATTTTGCCTCCCAGATAAAAGATTTCCAATGCACCATCTTGAACGACGAGATCACATTGCATATGGTCTACGACCTCTACATTATGGTTTCTTTTCTGTGCTGCTCGCACCAGACTCCTCGTACTATATAAGGAAGGGTTTCTAGAAAGTATTACGATTTTCATGGACTATATAATCGGACGTTTATTGGGACGTCGATAAGCAAAAGTAAGGACATTACATATAATTAACAATTACATATGTTTCTCAACCATAAAACTTGACAACTATTGCCTATCTTCCGTGGTATGAATGGAGCTACAACACTCAATAATAAGGAGACAATCCGTGCATGGGCCATTTTTGATTGGGCCAATTCTGCTTATGCTTTAGTCATCTCGACTGCCATTTTTCCACCATTTTTTGCTGCCATGACCGCAGACCAGGTCGATATCTGGGGTATGTCGATCAGTAACACGGCCTTATTTTCTTTTTCGATATCACTCTCTTATCTATTTCTCGTATTCATTAATCCTATTCTCGCTGGTATTGCAGATAGTGGTGGTCGACGAAAATTTTTCCTAAATATCTTTACCACTATGGGAGCTCTGGCATGTATGTCATTGTTCTTTTTCGATAACGAAGGATATGTATGGTGGGGTACGATCGGCTTTATACTGGCTACGATCGGATATACTGCAGGTACCGTTTTTTACAATGCGTATCTCCCAGAAATTGTATCAGAGGATCAGTACGATAAAGTAAGTGCCAAGGGCTTTGCCTATGGATATGTAGGCAGTGTGATATTGCTCATTGCGATTTTGATCTTAATCCAGTTTCCTGAAAAATTTGGGATGGAGGCGTCATCACTTCAGGCTCGCATCGGTTTTTTACTGGTTGGGATATGGTGGATCGGTTTTGCTCAGTACTCGTTCAAACGACTGCCTGATGACAAAGTCGGAATCCCTATAGACGAACCCATAAAAAAAGGATTACAAGAACTAAAAAAAGCATGGGTCAAAATCAAAAAAAGCAAGCATGTGAGTCGATTTTTGGCTTCGTTCTTTTTCTATATCGCAGGGCTTAATACGGTGGTCTATCTAGCCACTATTTTTGCCAAAGAAGAACTCGGGATTACTCAAAGCAAACTTATAATTACGGTACTACTCATACAGGTACTCGGAATTGCAGGGGCATATCTGTTTGCATATATAAGTAGAGTACGTGGTACTAAGACATCAATAGGCATTATGATATTTATATGGATGGTGATCTGTGTGGTGGGATTTTTTGTAGCGGGTGAGTATGCTTTTTATGCTCTATCATCAGCTGTCGGTCTCGTGATGGGTGGTACTCAGGCTGTTTCTAGATCGGCTTACGCCAAAATGGTAGACGACAACTCTGAGGAACTAAATTCCTTCTTTTCGCTATATGAGGTGGTGCGTAACATCGCAGTGGTAGCAGGTACGATGGTATTCGGTCTAGTAGATCAGATTACCAGCAATATGAGATACTCGATCTTATCTGTTGCTGTATTTTTTATGATCGGCTTATTAATCTTAAGTGTTACAAATATTAAAGGGGCTAAGGCTTAATGACTCAATTTATGATACGATGATTCCAGTTAAATTTTTCTCAGCTCAGGGAAGAATGAGCAGTAGAGATTACTTTTCCATCTCGATGCCATTATCTCTGATACTTTATTTTTTATTCAGAATGGTTACTGGATCTGATGATGTACGACTCATTGTTTTTGGTGTTATTTGTCTTATCCTACTAAGTGTATTGCAGATCTATGCTACCATCAAAAGATTGCATGACCTTAATTTGACGGGCTGGTTAGCATTCTCTGTATTCTTACCATATCTCTGCATACCTGTACTACTTGTTTTATGGTTTAGAAGAGGTGA
>CALDEN010000056.1 GCA_937942405.1 uncultured Saprospiraceae bacterium | reverse complement strand
AAACTCATCCACAACGATCGCAGACAATGTATTACATCCTGTAGCATCATTAGTGACAGAAACTTCATAAACACCAGGTGCATCGATCTCCACCTCTAGGTCAGAAATAGCATTCAATATATTTCCATCTGCGGTAGACCACACAATGGTATGATCTGCAAGATCTCCGTTTATACTCGCACTTAACACTTGTGTTGTCAATACACAAGTGAGTACTTCCGGTGCAGCTGACTCTACTTCTGGCAGGTCGGTATCTACTCCTACCGTAGAGACTGATGTCGATTCACATCCGTTTGCTGCTATCGCTGTCGCAGTATAGTCTCCAGCGGATTCCACCATTACACATATCTCAGCTATCTGATCTCCATTTACTTCCCAGTAATAAGAATCTGCTCCTGAAACCTCCATACATATCTCTACTTGAGAAGAAGAGCATGTAAGTGTCTCATTTGTAGAACTTAATGTCGGTTCTGTGTAGTCACCAGTAACTACCACCATTGCTGATTTAGAACAACCTATATTATCGGTTACGACCAAAGTATAAGCCCCTTCGCTATCTACCATTGTGCTTTGGGTAGAGGCGATTACATTATTATCTTCATCGAACCATTCGTAAGAGAAGTTAGATCCCGAAGAAGATCCATCTCCATTAATCTCTATCTCTGTAGTCGTACAACTTAGTTCATCTGCAGCCGATGCCATCGCTACTGGAACAGGATCCCCTGTCAGCTCTATGACGTCTGAAAACACACATTGATTATAGTCTGTAACTATGGCTACATGATTACCTGGAGGCAGATTATCATAAAAACCTGTAGTCGTATACACTCCGTTAAGCTCGAAATCATACGGTCCTACACCTCCTGTAGCCTCGATTTGAATCTCCCCATCACTGTTTGCACACGATGGATCTATACCCTGCAATGTAGCTTCTAGAAGTGGCGGTTCAGAAATTGAAAAAACTTCTGAATCCACACATCCGATGTCACTCGATACAATCACTGAATGTGTTCCAGGAGATAAGTTACTGGCAATTACACCAGTTTGTCCATTGCTCCACTGGTAAGACAAGTTTAATCCTGTAGCTTCCGCTTCAATAAATCCGTCGTTATAACTGTTACAGCTTACGTCATTTAATTCTACAGCGGATATATTGAAGTCACTGTTTGTGTTATCTATCGTTACATTATAAGGACCTCGCTCTATCCAATATCCATTTGCATCTGTGATCGTCACATAGTACTCACCTTCTGTAAGATTTTCAGCAATCTCACCTACATCACCGTTATCCCAATCATAAGTGAGGTTTCCATGCCCTCCATCTGTAACAAGCTCTATAGACCCATAAGTCAAGCAATTGTGAGGCGTTACAATGGCATCTGTTACTTCTAGATCAAAAGAATTGAGCCAGTTAGATAAGTTATTTGCGTTAAGCTGACCTACTTCAAAGATTCTGTTATCGAAACCATTAACTAAATAAATGGTAGGCCAATAAGAGATACTGAAATCTGATGCCTGCTGCCCATTAGGCGAGTCGATAATCGGATATGGTGTTCCCGCGACCCAGTTTCCTTGGGTTGAACTGTTACATCCTGCCGATCCATAGAGACAATTGGTATTTGTACTGGCGTCTGCCTCCATCATAAAGGCCATAGCGACATCATCTCCGTTCGGACCATGATCCTCATAGAAGGTTTCGAATGCTCCACTGTTGTGATAACTCCAGCATGGCCCACACCATGTAGCCGAGAAATCCAAAGCGACATGCTTATCATTATCTAGATAATCGGCATACAATTGATGATTTACACCGTTAATATCATTTAAGTTAAAATCTGGAGAAATAGAGCCATCTGCTAGTTGAGCGGCAATATTAAAACTAAAGAGAAAGCCGAGCACAAATGCTCCAAGTAGTTGTTTTTTCATACTTTTTTGGTTGGTTGTTGAAGATATTGACATCTAAATATAATAATTTAATGTATCCTCTAAGACATTAACCTCCAAAAAATATAACGGAAAAAGCAATAATAGTGAAATTTTATACCTACATCTTGGGCCCACCCATACTTTGCATCTGTTGAGCAAAGCGTTCCATGTTGTTTCCTTTACTCATCATATGCATCATTTTACGCATCTGATTAAACTGCTTGATAAACATATTTATCTCATGAATAGATCGACCACACCCCTTGGCAATTCTACGTTTACGACTCATATTTAACAACTCCGGCTTACCTCTCTCTTCCTTTGTCATGGAATGGATGATGGACTCGACCTTGACAAAAGCAGAGTCGTCGATGTCGATGTTTTTTGTCAACTTATTCATTCCCGGGATCATTTTCATGAGCGACTTCATGTCCCCCATTTTCTTGATCTGAGCCATCTGTCCTAAGAAATCATCAAAATCAAACTTGTTCTTTTTGATTTTTTTCTCGATCCGCTTTGCTTCCTTTTCATCAAACTGCTCTTGAGCTTTCTCTACGAACGAGACAATATCTCCCATCCCGAGTATACGCTGAGCCATTCTATCTGGATGGAACACATCCATCTCTTCCATCTTCTCACCCGTACTCACAAATTTGATCGGCTTTCCTACCGTATACTTAACCGTCAGTGCGGCTCCACCTCGAGTATCCCCATCGAGCTTAGTCAGTACTACACCGTCGTAGTTTATCCGTTCATTAAAGGCTTTGGCTGTATTCACAGCATCTTGCCCGGTCATAGAATCTACAACAAATAAAGTTTCTGTAGGATTTATGCCTTTACTCACTGCTTCGATCTCGTCCATCATCTCTTCATCGACAGCTAATCGTCCAGCCGTATCGACGATCACGACGTCATAACTATTTCCTCGAGCAAACTCGATCCCTTTCTGAGCGATGCTTACTGGATTCTTGTTTTCTACATCTTTATATATACCGGCTCCCACTTGCTCCGCAACGACGGTAAGTTGATCGATTGCTGCAGGTCGATAGACATCACAGGCAATGACTAAAACACGTTTATTCTTTTTATCCTTAAGGTATTTTGCCAGTTTTCCTGTAAAAGTGGTCTTTCCTGATCCTTGCAGACCAGCTATTAGAACTACTCCAGGATTTCCTTTGATACTGATCCCTTCCGTATCCCCTCCCATGAGGTCTACCAGCTCATCCATTACGATCTTAACCATTAACTCTCCAGGTTTTACGCTATTGAGTATATTGGCAGAACCGAGGGCTTTGGCCTTTACTTTATCTGTAAATTCTTTGGCTATTTTATAGTTTACATCTGCTCCGACGAGAGCTCTACGTATTTCTTTGACTGACTGAGCTATATTCAGTTCGGTAAGTTTTCCCTCTCCTTTTAGGTTCTTAAAGGCGGACTCTAACTTTTCATTTAAACTATCGAACATAAAAAAACGTGTTTAGAGATCAAATATAGTTCAATCAATAGGAAACTTCCTTGCTTTGAAATTGGTTTTAGCAGTAATTTTAGACTTAAGAAATATA
>CALDEN010000055.1 GCA_937942405.1 uncultured Saprospiraceae bacterium | reverse complement strand
CCTGGATTGAGTAAATTTTTAGGATCCAAAGTCTGTTTTATCGTCTTCATCAATTCGATTTCTTCTGGACTTCTGCATAGATTTAAGTATGCCTTTTTATGTAAGCCGATGCCATGCTCCGCTGATACAGATCCTTTTAATGCTTTAAGTGGTTGGTATACGATATCGTTTATTTTATTTCTAAGCTCAGTAGAATCGTTTTCTTTATCTACGATAAAATGAATATTCCCGTCAGCTATATGCCCAAAAGAATAAACGGCATTGACCCCATCTATTGTCTGTAGTGCAACATTGACTTCATCTACATAATGACCCATGGCTTTGATCGGGGCACTTACATCGAAATGCTGATCTATGGTGCAGGCAGCATTTATCAAACTTACGTCTTCTCGTATGTTCCAAAACCATTCTAGATCGGAATCACTATTGGCCATGACCCCATCCAGGATCATTTCTTTTTCCATTGCTGCAGTAAGTAGATCCTCCATAGCTTGATGATCTTTGTCGATATCTGCTCCCATCGATTCGATAAGAACATAATATTTATATCCATGCGGAAGTACAGGTTTGCATTTATTGCCATCTGCAGTGATGCATT
Organism: uncultured Saprospiraceae bacterium; assembly: GCA_937942405.1. Taxonomy (GTDB): domain Bacteria; phylum Bacteroidota; class Bacteroidia; order Chitinophagales; family Saprospiraceae; genus JAHDHU01. The sequence goes on along the minus strand of CALDEN010000055.1, from coordinate 19,102 downwards.
TGTAGAAGCTGTCCCACATCAGTTCAAAACCACTTAAAGATCCAGCCAAACCCTTATCTATATACTTTAAAAAATCACAGACTTTCTCAAATGAATTAAATGCTAGAAAAGCACTATTTCTACTTTTAGGTAACTCTGTTAATTTTATGATTGCTTTGGTGATGATCCCTAATGTACCTTCTGATCCGATAAACAGCTGCTTTATATCGTATGCCGAATTATCCTTGGTTATTTTTTTCATCGAAGAGATAATGGTGCCATCCATTTTTACAGCCTCTAGACCCAGCACTAAGTTTCTGGTCATTCCATAGCGTAATACTCTGAGACCGCCAGCATTGGTAGAGATAACCCCTCCGATCTGTGCAGAACCTTTTGCTCCGAAATTTAAAGGAAGGAGTAAGTCATTGTTTTTGGCACTTCTCTGAGCGTTGTCTAAAATGACCCCAGCCTGTACAGTGATGGTCCGATTCGTTGTATCTACTTCTTCGATGGCATTCATCTTTTCCATGCTGATGATGACTTCGTTGCCATATGTTTCTGTAGATCCTACCAGATTAGTCAATCCGCCAAAGACAATAATGGGCTGCTCATGTTCAGAGCACAGTTTGCATATTTCAGCTATTTCTAAAGTAGTACGAGGAGTGAGATAGACAAGAGCATTAAGTCCGTCATTCATTTTCCATATATGGACATACTTTGATTTTAAATCATCGTTGGTTAATACATTTTGTAAGCCCAAAATTTGAACAAAAGAGTCGATTAATGTTTTCATAGATACATTACTGAGGGTATAAAAATAGAATTAACAATCGGATGTTCTTTTTTAATTTTCGGATTATATATTAGAGGCACAAGAATAAAAACATGCAAAGACCACTCGTTTATCCCATAGATCGTAATTCCAATAAAGAAGCCGAGGAAATGGCTGTGTTTTACGAGGAGACATTAGGCTTTACGCCCAATAGTTTGTTTACAATGATGCACAGACCTAGGATAGCAGCAGCATTTCTAGAGATGAACCAGTCAGTCATGGAAAACAAAGGGCGTATTACCAGTTCGCTTAAGCGAGAACTGGCCTACTTATCGAGTATGACCACAGGCTGTAGATACTGTGAAGCTCATGCCATCAGAGCTGCTGATAGATATGGATCTACAGAGGAACGTATGCAGAATATCTGGGAGTATAAAACTCATCCGGCCTTTACAGAGGGTGAGCGAGCGATTTTTGATTTTACCATAGCAGCATCACAAGTCCCCAATGGAGTCAATGATGAGATCTCAGAAAACATGCGTAAACATTGGGAAGATGGAGAGATCGTAGAAGTCTTAGGAGTAGTAGCTCTCTTTGGTTACTTGAATAGATGGAATGATTCCATGGGTACACTACTTGAAGAACCTGCAGCAGAAGATGGAGACAAGTACCTCGCAGCAAAAGGATGGAGTAGAGGTAAACATCAATATTAAGCGTTTTAAAAATCGAGTCTTATGAAAGCACAACATATCGTAGGTTTACTTTTTACAATAATCATTCTATCCGTCGGGTGCAATGGAGAAAATAAATCAAGAAAAAATAGTGCCCCAGTTCCTGTAAAGTCAGCCTCTACAGAAAAGAATGACGGTAAAAATGAAATCGTCGACGCTACTCAATCGGACGGAGCGACACCTGAACAATTGGCTAAAGCCAAAGAAATCATCGCATCTGTATCTAAAGAAGAGGTCTCCTCCATAAATGCCAAAAAGCTTTACAAAATGAACTGCGGGATTTGTCATGGCTTTAAAGGAAATATGATGATAAACGGTGCCAAAGATCTCACCATTTCCAAAATATCATTGCAAGAAAGTGTGGCTCAAGTTTATTTTGGCAAAGGCCTCATGACACCTTTTAAAGGGGTCTTAAAAGATGCTGAAATTGTTGCAGTGAGTACGTATGTAGAGACTTTAAGAAAGTAGTTCCTTTAAAGTATCACATCATAATTTTCAGATACATCTGTTGCTATCATAGCCCATATCATCATTTAGGTAGTGTATTATTTCGATTTGAACATTAATAGAGATAAGTACATGTAGAGGTACTATTATTCTAGATGAAACTGTTTTTACTGGATAAACGCTTACTAGAGTTTTGTGGACTTTTAATTTGCTGGACAAATTCTTAACCTAAGCTTTTAGTTTTGCTTATATTGGCACTAGCTGCAAAATATTTTCATCTACTAAATCCCGAAATTATGAAGTATAAATTTGATTTTGATTTTTCACATATCAAAGGGGATTTTTTTGGTGGATTGACCGCAGGTATTGTAGCATTGCCGCTCGCCCTTGCATTTGGGGTTAGTTCTGGATTAGGGCCCAGTGCGGGGCTATATGGAGCCATATTTATTAGTTTTTTTGCTGCACTTTTTGGAGGGACTAATACGCAGATATCCGGACCGACTGCACCCATGACTGCAGTCAGTATGATCGTAATCGCTGGAATTATCGCCAATTTTGACGGCGATGTCGAAAAAGCATTGCCATCCATCCTGACCGTTTTTATTCTAGCCGGCTTAATGCAGATTGCACTCGGCTTTCTCGGACTCGGTAAGTATATTAAATATATACCTTATCCAGTAGTTTCTGGATTTATGACTGCCATAGGGGTGATCATTATCATTACTCAGATTCTACCATCCATCGGATATTACCCTAAGGAAGATCTCTCTTTTGTAAATGAGTTTAAACCACATGCAGAGGAGATTATATTAGATAATATTTTAAAAGAAGAAGCGGGCGAAGGAATTTTGGTCTTAGAAGACTTTAAGGAAACCATAAAGCGAGCAGAGAGTATAACTGCAGAAGACATCGCCAAAGAGTCTAAAACACTAGCAGGCAGCGAGGCATCCGGAATTATAGGAGCGATAAAACTATTCCCTAGAGCTTTAGGGAATATTAACTGGTTAGAACTCATGCTGGCTTTAGGGACGATCATTATCATATTTGGATTTAAGAAGATTACAACAGCCATACCGAGTACTCTCGTTGCACTGATCTTAATGTCAGGTATCGCGGTCGGTTTTGGCTTAGATTATAGACCTATCGAGGAGATTCCGAGTGGATTACCACTTCCACAATGGGGTATATTTACAAATTTTAGTCTGTCCAGTGTAGGCCCTTATGTGTTTACAGCATTGACACTGGCTCTTTTGGGAGCGATAGATTCTTTGCTTACTTCAGTCGTGGCAGATAACATGACTAAGACTAAGCACTTGCCTAATCAAGAACTAGTGGGCCAAGGGATCGGAAATACCATAGCCGCTTTTTTTGGAGGAATCCCAGGAGCCGGAGCCACCATACGTACAGTGGTAAATATAAATGCTGGAGGTAAGACACGACTTTCTGGTATGGTAGCCGGTGTGCTTTTATTTATCATAATGCTTGTGATGGCTCCTATTGCCTCTCAGATACCAGCTGCAGTATTGGCTGGGATTCTAATAACAGTAGGGATCGGAGTGATGGATTATAAAGGGCTCAAAGCGATTCCATATATGCCTCGTCAGGAGGTATTAATCATGCTGGTTGTATTAATATTATCCTCAGTATGGAATCTAGTATATGCAGTAGGAATCGGACTAGTGATCGCTTCATTAATGTTTATGAAAAAAATCGGGGATCTCGCTTCAGAAAAGTCGGAACTTACTTCTCTAGATGAGGAGAGCTGGACAGATGAGATAGATTTTCCGGTGACTTTGAAAGAAGAGGTGTTTATAAAGCATATTGAAGGACCTTTGTTTTTTGGTTCGACCAGTAGTTTTCAGGTACTTGCTAGACAGATTCCTCAGACTGCATCTACTGTGATCATACGTATGGGACGTATGCCTTATATGGATCAGAGTGGGCTCTATGCGATGGAAGATGTCTTAGTAGATTTAATCAATAATGATATAAACGTACTTCTAGTTAATATCCAGAAACAACCTCTATATATGATGGAGCGTATAGATATTATACCTGATCTGATAAAGAAGGAATTTCTCTTTACGGACTTTCAGGAATGCCTTATTTGGATAAAGGATAATGTGAAGGATATATATCCTCAACAACACGTATAATTCATGTTTTTTGGCTTAAGCCAAAAAGAAACTAAAAAGGAGGAGTTTGTTAGTATTCAATCTATTGGTCCAGATGGGGAAGTAGATATATAATGAATAGTACTAAGAGGATGAGCGAGATAAGAGGGATCTTAAGAAGATTTAAAATAGATATTGCCGAAAACTCTTCTTGGTCCCAGTCTTTTGTAAACATATTCCATAGTGCTTTGAGCAGTGATCCTACAAATAATCCTCCTAATAAAATAAAGCCTATTCCTCCTTGCATATTATTTTTTGCTTTTATACAAAAGTAATTATTTCAAGCTATCCTTGTTTTTATATCTAAAGCTTTGGAGGAAATGTATTTTTGCAGAAGTGATATTTCCAGATAAAACGTATTCTTTTCGAGGTTTTAAAACAGACTTACTGACCGCACTAGTCATCGCAGTGGTCTTGATCCCTCAAAGTCTGGCCTATGCATTTCTAGCAGGATTAGATCCTATCTATGGATTATATGGATCGATCATTCCCTTGATTATCTATCCATTTATAGGGACGTCGATGTTTTTATCGGTCGGTCCCGTGGCGATCATCGCTCTATTGGTTCTATCGGCAGCATCAGGCTATGCAGAGCCCGGTACAGAATTATATTTAAAGGTTGTCCTTTTATTGGCATTATTATCTGGATTATTCCAGCTTCTTTTTGCTTTGTTTAAGTTGGGGTCATTATCTAATTTCTTGGCAAAACCCGTTTTAAATGGCTTTGTTTCGGCAGCAGCCATTATTATTATATTTAGTCAGTTTTCTAATTTGACTTCAGTCAAAGTCCCTAGGTCGTCCAATTTTATAAGCATTTTTATAGATGCCATGAAAACCATTCCGATTGCCAACACCTTTTCTCTCAGCTTAGGGATTGCAGGAATAATGATGATTATTTCCTTTAAACACTGGAAAAAGAATATTCCGGGTGCATTAGTAGCAGCGGTTCTCGGGATAATAGTCGTGTTGGTTTTTGACTTACATATTAAAGGGGTACCCATTATCGGAGAGCTTCCATCTGGATTACCCTATTTGAAGTATGATTTTGTAGATCCATGGCTCATTAAGGATTTATTGCCTTCGGCATTTGTGATTTCATTAATCTGTTTTATCAGTTCCTTTTCTATTGCCAAGTCTTTTGAAGAGTACCAGGACGCTAAAGTTAATGCAAACAGAGAGCTCGTTGCCTTAGGTATTGCCAAGGTAGTAGGGAGTTTCTTTTTGACGATGCCTAGTTCGTCTAGTTTTTCTAGATCAGCCATAAATGCTGAAAATAAAGTAGCATCAGGAGTTTCTAGTTTTATAGTTGCGATTATCATTTGTTTGACACTTTTGTTTTTTGGTAAGATCTTTTACTATTTGCCATATCCCATTCTTGGGGCGATTATCATTAGCTCCGTCTATGGTTTAGTAAAATGGGATTATATAAAAAAACTATGGAGACTGGATCGGAGAGAGTTCTGGGTGTGTTTACTGACTTTTTTATTTACATTGATTTTTGGAATAATTAAAGGAATTCTCATTGGTATAGGTTTGTCGCTATTTTTAGTTATTCATAAAATGTCTTCACCACATTATGCGGTACTCGGAAGGCTCAAGGGCACTAATTCATTCCGTAATAGAAAAAGATTTCCAGAGGCTCAAAAATTAGATGGTATCCTTATTGTCCGATATGATCAAGATTTATTTTTCGGAAATATGGATCATTTTTATGATTCTATGGTCGAGGAGCTGGGTAAAGAAGAATCAATCACTCGATTTATCCTACATATCGGGTCCATACAAAGCATCGATGGTACGTCCATGGAAAGATTGACAGAGCTCATACAGCATTGTCAAAAGCGGAATATTGTATTTCAATTTACCAATGTAAGTGGTCCCATTAGAGATTTATTTAGACTCAATGATATATATACAATCGTCGGCAGCGATAATTTTCATCTCAATATAGCTCATGCATTATCTCTAAATGATAACGACGGTAAAGCTTATGACTCTAGACTCAGCTCTAGGTACTCTAGTCAGGTAAACATAGAGTAAGTGCTATGAGTCTTTCGATTACATATTAAATTTTTTTTCAATATGTTTATTTCATATTAAGATTATTTATATATTTGTCCTTGTATAGGTAAAACTATCACCCACCCAAACAGTAAAATTAGTGTCACATGGTCTTATGTGATGCCCATAATTTTATAATAATCCTATAATAGGAAAAATGAGAAAACTTACACTTACACCTCAGGGTGCGATATGTAATTTGGGAAACTACATTCTACGAATTTCATGTGTTTTGGCATTATTAGTAATGTCTCTAAACATACTCAGTGCACAGTGCAATGCCTCTAGCGGAACGATTGCAGGAAATGTGTATCAGGAATCTTCGATAAATGGTCTTTTTGACAGTTCGGAGAATGGCATAGGAGGAGTTTTAGTCCTATGTTATGATGATGCAAATGCCCTCGCAGGCCAAGCTACTTCAAATACAAACGGTTCTTACCAAATTTCAGGTCTTAATGATGGTATATCATATAGATTAGAGTTTCAGAGCATCGGTAATACGCTAGATGCCTATCAAATCTCAAATAGTGGATCTAGTATTCAGTTTGCAGCATCACCATCATGTGATATTAACTATGGAATATTAGAAGCTTCAGGTGACTGTGGTCAAAATCCAGAAATTGTATTGACGTGTTTTGTACAAGATGATTACGGTGTAAATGGACAAGTTGCGACTATTATAGGACTCGATCATAATTTTACAAATACTAGTTCGGTTAAAAAATATGCGGATAAATCAGAAACGGGTTCCGTCTGGGGATTGGATTATTCTCTAACTAAAAATTTAATATACTCAGCATCTTTTGTAAAGCAGTACTCAGCATTGACTCCTCATGGCTTAGGTGCGATCTTCCAAACAACGACTGGAAACAATCCTACGACTAGCTTATTTGCTAATCTAACTACACTAGGTGTAGATGTAGGTCAGCTTACAGTAACAGATGTTAATGATTGTAATTACGGAGCACAAGTCGGTAAGAAAGGACTAGGAGGCCTGGCCGTATCTGATGACGGTTTGAACCTTTATGTTGTAAATATTTATAACAATACACTGGTAAAAGTGCCTACTACGGGTGCTAATCCTTCTAATACAATAGAATACGCTATTCCTGATCCAGGTTGTTCTGATGGAGATGCAAGAGCATTTGCATTAAATAGTTATAATGGAAAATACTATGTAGGAGTGACGTGTACAGCAGAAAGCTCATTAAATTCTAGCAATACGAGTATGCATGTGTATGAGTTCGATCCGAACTCTACCATCTTTACATTGATATTTAGTTCTAGTTATAATAAGGGTCACTGGTATGATGCACCAGCAAATAGTTTTAATACTATGCACTGGTTGACAGATCTCGATTTTACAGATGATGGTAATATGCTATTGTCATTATCAGATAGAGTAGGGCACAGATACTGTAGTAATAATGGAAGACTAGACCATCAATTTCCAGATTTGCTTATGGCTTGGAATGACAATGGAGTTTGGACATTGGAAGATAATGGAACAGCAGGATCACTCAGTGGTAGCGGTGTGGGAAATACAGAAGGCCCAGGAGGTGGAGAGTTTTTCGGTTTTGATTTCTGGCCATCAGGCCCTACATATCATCCAGAAACAGCTCTGGGAAGTATATATGTTCTTCCTGGAACAAATCAGGTAATCAGTACTACTTATGATCCACATTTTAATTCCTACTCAGGAGGATTACATAGATACAATACGACTGATGGGACTAAAGTAGATTTTAAAGAATTGTATACCAGTGATTATCAGTTGAACTTGGGAAAAGCAACTGGTTTTGGAGACATAAGCTCTTTATGTCCACCTCAAGAATTAGAAATTGGAAATTTTGTTTGGAATGATTTAAATTCTAACGGTATCCAAGATGCTGGAGAATTACCATTGAGTGGAATCACTCTACATCTATACACAGAGGGGTGTAATAAGATCGCAACGACTACGACAGATTTAAACGGAAACTACTTGTTTAATCAGACCAATGTAGACTATGATCAAGATGGCACCTTAGATCCTCTGAAATTTGGAGAAGAATATTACATCGTTTTGGATGATGCAAACTATGATATTGCTTCCATGTATTATACCATCGACGGAAAAGAGTATTTAATATGTGCATCTAACACAGGAATGGGAACCAATGCAGAAAATAATGATTCTGATGCGATAAAGTTTCAAAATATATGCTCTGCAATTGATGGACAAAATGGAATACATATTACACAAGAATTAAATCCTGGTGGAAATCATGGTTTCGATATTGGTATTTGTAGAGTGGATGATTTAGAATTTGACTTGGCATTGTATAAAGAGGTAGTTTCTAGCTCTATCGCTAAAATAGGAGATGAAGTAACATTTAGAATAACGGTTATGAATCAAGGTGAGTTAGCTGCTGCTAAAGTAGAAGTAGCTGATCATATTCCGGCTGGTTTTGATTTTGTTAGCAGCTCTAATCCTAACTGGACCTATTCAAATGGGATAGCGATGACAGAAATTTTAAACTTACAAGTAGGTGAGACTAGACAAATAGTCATAAAACTTCAAGTAAATTCAGAAAGTGATGATCTCATAAATTATGCCGAGGTGGCAGGTGCGTATGACCCAGCTGGAGTTGCATTGCAAGATGTAGATTCAGTGGCAGATATGGACCCTAATAACGATAATGGTGGAGTGGTTGATAGTGAGACAGACGATCTTGTAGATGATAATGGATCTAAGGATGAAGATGACCATGATCCAGCAATGGTTTATGTTTTTGATCTTGCCCTAAGAAAAACGATAGTTGATCCGCAGGATATTTATTTTGCAGGAGATGTAATAGAATTTAAAATCACAGTTTTTAATCAAGGAAACACAGAAGCTACAGACGTAGAAGTTGTAGATTACTTGCCTACAGGCATAAACTTTGACGCTACATTGAATCCAGATTGGGCTGATGTAAATGGAGTAATTACATATGATGTCCCAGCTAATATTGCAGTAGGACAATCAGTGAGTTTTCCGTTTTATGCAGAAATTCCTTCTGGATTGCCATCTGGCAGATTAGTAAATGAGGCAGAGGTTAGTCAAGGATACCCTTTGGGATTCCCAGGAGGACTCGATTATGACTCTACTTCTGATAATAATGCAGATAATGACGCAGGTGGGGAAGTTGGTGATCTAACTGATAATTTAACCACAGATCATGGAATTATGGATGAAGATGATCATGACCCAGCGGCATTCTTTGTTGATAAATTTGATTTGGCACTGATAAAGGAAACAGATGTTTTAGCTGTTTCAAGAGGGCAACTAGTGACGTATACAATCACTGTATTTAATCAAGGATCAGTAGCTGCTAATAATATAGGTATCGTAGATTACATACCTGAATTTATGGAATTAGTTGATTCAGATTGGACTTTAGAAGCTGACCCTTCAGGAGACAAAGCAAAGATGAATTTAGTACTACCTAATGGCTTAGCTCCAGGTGAAAGTTATGAGCTAACGATTGATTTAAAGGTAGATGATAACGCACCAGCAATACGATTAGTAAATGGTGCAGAGATTTTCTATACAGAAAATATGGACGGTGTTGATTTTAGTGATCAAGATGTAGATAGTACTCCTGATGATATTAAGGGCAATGATTTAGGCGGAATTCCATTTGCTCCAGATTCAGATGATGTTGTAAATGCTCCAGCTAGTATGGATGAGGATGATGAAGATCCTGCAGCGGTTATAGTAGTAGTGGCAGAAATTGTTACATCATGTACATGTCTAAATAATTCAACATCGAGTTCTGCTGGTCAGTTCCAAGATGAGATAACAGTTACTGGACCTTCCGGTCAAAACTGGTATATCCAAAATGTTATTGGAATGTCGGATTATTGTACGATCAGTAATGCTGTTCCTTCTAATGCATCTGGACCTTCTGGATTTATACTAGAAGAGGTGACACAGTTGAGTAATAACATGAGTGTTTACTATATGAAAGGAGTTCATGTAGATGGTCAAGGATACACAATACAACTTACAAATGGAGAAGGGAATTTCCAGAATTTAACAAATGCAGGTTGTTCATATAGTACACCTGATATTTCTGGTTCGGTTTCAGTATGTGCTGATGCTGTTGTGGAATATTCTACAACTGCAGTGGCAGGAACTACATTCACATGGTCATTAAACGGAACAGCAATAGGTACGGGTGAAACAGTGGAAGTTGATTTTGCTGGATTAGCAGGTACTCAAATATTGACACTAGAACCTGCAGGTACTTCTTGTTTAGAAGCAGCTTCATTATCAGTGGAGATAGGAAATGTAAATGGAGTTATGGCTTGTGTAGGAAGCGTAAATATATCTTTAGGCTCGGACTGTACAGCAACGGTAACTCCTGCAATGCTTATGACGAGTACACCGACACCAGGAGCGGCTTATGGAATAATGTTGACAGATGCCACAGGTAATGCGATTGTAGGAAATACATTGGATGCATCTCATTTAGGACAGCAAATAATGGCTAAAGTTATAGATGGTTGTTCAGGAAATAGTTGCTGGAGTACCATTATCGTAGAAGATAAGACAGCTCCAGAGATTTTCTGTCAAGATATAGAAATCACATGTAATGATATGTTGTTTTATACAGGTCCATTGGCAAGTGATAATTGTGATGGAGATGTAGAAGTTGTGCTTGTTTTTGAAGAAATTAAAGCATTAGATTGTAATGAAAATTATATAAAAGAAATAAAAAGACAATATAGAGCAGAGGATAGCTCTGGAAACCAATCACCGATTTGTGATCAGACGATTCTTGTAAAGAGAATTTCTCTAGATCATATAGATACAGATGGTGATGGTGATTTAGAATCTCCAGTGACTTTTCCTCCTACATTTTCGATGCAGGGAGGTAATCCATTGACTTGTGGATCATATGCTACCGATGATAATGGATATCCTGCACCAAGTGTAACGGGTATTCCTACCCTTGGAGGAGAGGATTTATATCCGATCGCTCACTTCTATTGTAACCTGTCTTCAGGTTATGTAGATGAGACAGTTAGTGATAATGCATGTGTGACAAAGATTCTGAGAACTTGGACAGTCGCTGAATGGTGGTGTGCAGGAGGAGAGATGGAAACATATACTCAGCTTATCGAAGTGGTGGATAATCAAGATCCAGTAATCACCTGCCCAGCAGACTTTACGGTTTCTACCTCTGGATTTGCGTGTTCTGCAAATGTAAATATACCTGTGCCTACAGCGACAGATGTATGTTCGCCTAGTGACATTAGATTAACAATGTCTTATGCAGATGGCTTTGTAGATAATTTTAATGGAAGTACAGTCTCCCTAATCGCTGGCGTACATCAGATTACGTATGCAGCTTATGATGCATGCGGTAACTCTTCGACGTGCCAGATAAATGTAGAAGTAAAAGATGAAACAAATCCAATTGCGATTTGTGATCAAAATACAACAGTAGGGCTAAATGAAACTGGTCAAGCTATCGTTTATGCATCCGTGTTTGATGATGGGTCTTTTGACGAGTGTCATTTAGATAAGATGGAAGTGCTAAGAATGGATGCTCCTGCATGTGGTTCAGCACTTGTGTATTCTGACAATGTAGTATTCTGTTGTCAAGATGTAGGCAATACGGTTCAAGTCTTATTTAGAGTAACGGATCTAGCAGGTAATGAGAATACATGTATGGTCAATGTAGAAGTGCAAGATAAATTTGCTCCTACGATCTCTTGTCCTACACCCATGACTATAGATTGTGGAACACAATACGATATAACAGATATGTCGTCTTTAAATGCTCAATTTGGAGAAGCAACGGCAACGGATGCTTGTCAAGTATCAATAAGCTCGACAGCTGTTGCTAATGTTAATCAGTGTGGGGTAGGTACGATCACTAGAACTTTTACAGCTAGTGATGCCAATGGATCTACTCAATGTACACAAGTAATAACGATTTCTAATCCACAACCATTTGTATTTGCAGATATAACGTGGCCTTTAGATTATAGCACAAATGCTAATTGTATAGGGGATGATTTTGCTCCTGAAAATTTACCAAGTGCAAACGGGTATCCTGTGGTATCTGAAGATCAATGTGATCTTATCGGTATTACTTATCAGGATCAAACATTTTTGGTAGAACCTGATAATAATTCTTGTTTTAAAATACTAAGAAGATGGAGTATTATCGACTGGTGTCAGTATGATGGTGCATCTGTTGGAATATGGAACTATGACCAAACTTTAGAAATATCTAATAATGTAGCTCCGACGATAGATAATGGCTGTGATGCAATATCAGTATGTACGTATGATCCTACATGTTCTAATGGATTTGTAGATCTAGTTCTTACAGCATCCGATGATTGTACTCCTACAGATATGTTGAGATGGACATATGAGATAGATTTAAATACAGACGGAACTGTAGATGTGATGAATTCAGGAATAGGAGGGATGATAGATCTTTCTAATGATTATCCACTCGGAACACATTCACTAATATGGGTGGTAGAAGATAGATGCGGAAATACCGTTGCTTGTACTAAGAGCTTCACGATTATTAATTGTAAGCCTCCGACAGCATACTGTATAGATGGAGTTGCTATTTCTTTGCAAGGAATGGATTTAGATGGTGATGGAGTGATAGACGCAGAGATGGCTGAGCTTTGTGTGGAGAATGTAGATAATGGAAGTTATCACAGTTGTGGTTATCCAGTAAATCTAAGTTTTAGTGCAGATACTACAGATAACTGTATCGTATTCGATTGTTCTGATGTGGGATTGAACATTGTGGAGCTATGGGTTACTGACATCAATGGTCACACATCATTCTGTCAGGCTACGATAGATGTTCAGGATACAAACGATTCTAATATTTGTGACAAATTTGATTTAGCTCTGATCAATGTATTAAATACATACGATGCAGCTAATCAAATGGCTACATTCGATTTGACGATATGTAATCAAGGAAATAGTGCAGTTACAGAATTAGAAGTAACGGGATATATACCGGCTGGGTATAGCTTAAATGATCCTGCATGGACACTTCAAGCCAATGGTGATGCCGTAATGTCATCTGTAGTCGGTCTTGGTGGATTGCCTGCCGGAGGGATTGCTCCAGGTGCTTGTCATACAAAACAGATTACATTTAGCGTAAATCCAGGAGAAGAGTTGGATGAATATAAATTCTATGCAGAGGTTACAGGAGGTTTAAATACCAACGGTCAGACTGCTGCACAAGACTGCGATAGTACTCCAGGGAGTAACACAGTGGTAGAAAATACAGTGATGCCAGGTGATCCTGATGATGATAATTTAGATGGCGGTGGTCCCGGTGCTGGAGAAGATGAAGATGATCATGATCCTGCACAGATTCCACTTTATGATTTGGCACTGGTAAAAACGACCGTTACAAATCCTATTTATGCTGTAGGTGATTTAATCGAGTTTAACATAAATGTTGAGAATCAAGGAAATACGACGGCTTCTAATATTGTAGTGGTAGATTACATTCCATGTGGTTTTACATTCGACGCAGCAGATAATACTTCTTGGACATACGATGCTTCTACGAGGATTGCAGAGACAGGCCTAAGTGGAAGCCTTGCTCCATCGGGAATGACAGATGTCTCTATCTTTTTGACTTTAAGTGATATAGAATCGAATTGTTCAGGAGAGAATTATATAAACTTTGCAGAAATTGCTTCGTTCACGGATCCTAGTGGTAACACAGTTCCGGATGTAGATAGTAATCCAGATAATAATAACGGGAACGATGGTAACGTATCTAATGATGTTACCGACAATAGCAATGGAGATGAAGATGATCATGATCCAGAAGAGATCTGTCCATCTATTTCTTTACAGAACATAACTACCTACTGTTCTAATCAGACAGATGTATTATCAGCATCTCCAGCAGGAGGGATCTGGCAAGGACAAGGAATTACAGATGCACAAACAGGTGCTTTCGATGCATCATTAGTTACTGGAGGTAATACTACGATTACATATGTATTGACCGATGGAACGTGTGAGGTGAGCAGTGAAATTACTGTCATCGATCCACCAGCAGTGACGCTTACTACACCAGATCCGGTGTGCATGAATAATGACAGTAATATGCCGACTACGATAGACTTTAGTACGTTAAGTAGTACGAGTGATGGGTTCTGGTTAGATCTAGATGGAGCTGGGATCAGTTTTGCATCTTTAGTTGTGGACTTTGCAGATGTTCCGGTAGGAATGTACACCTTTAGTTTTACAACGAATACAGCGGTATCGCCATGTGTAGATGTAACTGAGACGATAGAAATAACAGTGATAGATTGTAACTGTCCAGGATTTACTGCATCTATTACGAGTAGTAATGGAGCAAGTGTTTGTCCAGGAGGGTCTACAGATTTAACAGCAGTCGTTACGATAGCTAATCCAGCATACAGTTGGAGTACAGGGCAGACTAGTTCTACGATAACGGTAAGTCCATCAATGAGTACAGACTACTTTGTAACGATTACAGATATGGATAATGCTCCATGTAGTGAGATTAGAATGATTACGATTGATGTAAATTCTTTACCGATATGTTCAGCCGATTCTAATGGCCCGCTTTGCGTAGGAGATGCTCTGACTTTGACAGAAAGTGGAGGACAAGCAAACACATGGTCATGGGTAGGACCTAACGGATTTACATCCAATGTTCAAAATCCATCTATTGCTTCAGTAACGGGAGCAAATGCTGGAGTATATACTGTAACAATAGTAGATGTAAACGGTTGTGAGTCGGTATGTGCGACAATGTTAGAAGTAATAGAGCCACCGGTCTTAGTATTGACTACTCCACCTTCAGTTTGTTCTGCAAATGATACAGGAATGGCTACGACTTTGGATTTTAGTTCGTTAAGTAACATATCTCAAGGATCATGGAGTGATACAGATGGGACGGGTGTAGATTTAACTAATCTGTCATCAGTTGACTTTAGTGCTGTGGCCCCGGGGACATATACATTTACCTTTACAACAAGTAATGCCGTAAGCCCTTGTGCTAATGTATCAGACACCATTGAGGTGACAGTGATAGATTGTAATTGCCCAGGATTTACTTTGGCTATAGCTAGTTCAGAGACAGATGAGTTTTGTATCGGTGTGACTACAGTATTAAGCACGACGGTAAGTATTTCTAATCCTAGTTATTCGTGGAGTACAGGGGAGACGACTTCTTCTATAAGTGTGATGCCTGCCGTTAGTACCTTATACACGGTTACGGTTACAGATCTAGATGACTTACCATGTCAAGAAGTGCAACAAATACAGATAACAGTTAATCCATTACCAATTTGTATGGCAAGCTCGAATATGCCAGAATGTCCAGGAGATCAAATTAATTTGTTTGAGAATGGAGGTAGTGCAGTTTCATGGGCTTGGAGCGGACCTAATGGGTTTGCATCTCCATTGCAAAATCCAGTAATTACACAAACATCATTGGATAATGAAGGGACATATACGGTTTCTATCCTCGATGCCAATGGATGTAGCAGTTCATGCTCAGTAGAGTTTGTGTTTGATGATGTGACAGCACCCGTATTGATAAATTGTCCTGATGATATGACGATAAGCTGTGATGAGGTGCCAGATAATTTAAATACGTTAGGAGTCGCTTCTGGAATAGATAACTGTGATGGTAATCTACCTGCTGTACAGCTGACTACGATGAATATAAATTCTTGTAGTACAGGGACGATAGTGAGAACATTTGTCGTAACGGATAATAGCGGTAACTCGTCTCAATGTACACAAGTGATCACGGTAAATAATGTCGGAGAGGTTCTGACCCTATCAGACATTACATTAGAGCCGGATACAATATTTACAGAGAGTTGTAATAATCTAGATCCAGACTTTTTGGGAATAGAGCCGGTAATTAATGGAGGGAATGTAGCATGTTATAACTTGTCTATCGACTTTGAGGATAGTCCGATGTTGGATTTCCCTGCTTGTCAAGACACGACCACTAGAACATGGACGATTGTCGATTCTTGTCAGTTGAATGGCGATGGTATGACAGGTATATTTATGCTAGATCAGGTAATCGTGGTTTCAGATACGACTGCACCAGTGATAACTGTCGTAGATTCATTATTCTTCGATTGTGTACCTGCGGATTCATTATTTGTAAATCTTACCGCCATCGTAACTGATGGATGTAGTGCTACGGTTACTAATAATTCTGCAGTAGGTAATGGTATGGAAGATGCAAGTGGATTTTACTTTGAGGGAATTACAGAAGTGATCTTTACAGCTACGGACCTATGTGGTAACGTAGCCATGGATACTACGATCATCGAGGTTATACCAGATACGACTGCTCCGGAAATAAAATGTCAGAAACCGATATTTAATATTACCGATGACTTTACTGTCGAAGTAAATATTTATACATCGACTATAATAGAGTTTATCGCGGATGATTGTACAGATTCTATGGATGTTGTATGTTTTTACGTAGACAGCTTAGAAGCCACTACAGGAAATCCTGCAGATACAGTTATGGTTTTTGATTGTATGGATGTAGGATCGATTACTCCTGTATTTATGCTTTGTATGGATGAGGCAGGGAATACAACGACTTGTAAAAGTGATCTTCAAATATTAGATCCTAACGGCTTCTGTAATATAATAAGTGCTAACGTAGAAGGAAGCATTACTACAGACCTTAATAAAGGGGTAGAAAATGCAGAGGTTCGATTAGTCAATGCGGAGATGCCGATGGAGTATACTTCATTAGATG
Source organism: uncultured Saprospiraceae bacterium (assembly GCA_937942405.1). Classification (GTDB taxonomy): domain Bacteria; phylum Bacteroidota; class Bacteroidia; order Chitinophagales; family Saprospiraceae; genus JAHDHU01. Next base: position 2,127 of record CALDEN010000055.1, on the reverse strand, counting down.
GATTATACGCTTTTGAAAATATGCCGCTGGGAGGAAATTATCAGGTAGTACCTTATAAAAATGATGATCCGCTCAATGGGGTGACGACACTCGATTTAGTGCTGATTCAAAAGCATTTATTGGGTCAAAGGTATTTTGAAGATGCCTATGATCATATCGCAGCAGATATAGATATGTCGGGTAGTATTTCTTCTATTGATTTGATTCATCTTAGAAAGCTGATCCTCGGGGTATATACAGAGTTCCCAGATAATACATCTTGGAGAATGATCGATGCCGATTTTGAATTTGCAGAAAATGTGGATCCTTTAGATCTACAACTACCTGAATCTTATAACATAGACCAGTTAAATAATAATATGGTCGTGGACTTTGTAGGAGTAAAAGTCGGTGATGTAAACGGTAGTGTGGTGGCTGCGACAACAGTACCAGAAGCTATAAATAGAGATCTTAAGTCACTTAAGTTTTTCTATCAAGACAGAATAGTGAATAAAGGCGACGAGGTGATCGTAGCATTGAACGCTAATGCAGATTATGCAATAGAAGGATTCCAGATGTCGATAGAGCATAAAGGATTGAGCTTAGAAGGAGTTACTTCAGATATGATATCCGTAGATGCTTCTAATATAGCTAGTATCGATGCTGAGGTAACTAATCTGAGTTGGAATACGATGACAGGTTCTCCAGTAGAACTCAGTGATTTATTGAACCTACGATTTGTAGCGACAGAGGATGTAGTATTATCCGAAGTACTAAAAATCGCTGATGGTGCGATGTCGAGCGAAATGTACGAAGCCGGAAGTTTAGATGTAATCAGTATAGAATTAGGAAATGGAGCTGATATGACTTTTGACGTAAGTCAAAACGAACCAAATCCATGGTCTGCAGAAACAATTATTAATGTGGATGTGGCACAAAGTTCTAAATGTGAAGTATCTATTCACGATATGATGGGTAAGCTCATCGTCAAAATAGAAAAAGATTTAGCAGCAGGTTCTAATCAAATCATCATAGATGACAAGGCCATGAATCGTAAAGGAATCTTCCTCTATACAGTGAGAGTAAATAATGATCAGATCACTAAACAAATGATCCGCATCTAATAACGATAGATTTAAAAAAAAAGCCCATGTACTAATTCAGTGCATGGGCTTTTTTAGTTTAGACTTAAGTCAAATTACGTTTTTATTAGTTTGACAGTAGCCAAATCATGACTATCACAAAGTCCAAATCGAAGTGTATAGCTTCCCGGGTTCAAGGCATTGACTTCTAGAGAAATCATTCGTTCGTCTAGGGTAATGCTATGAAGTCTATGATTTACATCATCATATAAGTAGGCTAGATCTATTTCTAGATAGGTGTTAATTACGAAGGTGTTTCCCGATTCCAATAATTTTGTACTAATTATGTCTGAGGAGAATTTTTCGTTCAAACTTAACTTCAGATTGTCTCCTTTATAAATGGTTACCTGATCCTTGCATAGATCATAGGATATATGGGGAGAAGGGGTAAATGCCACAATCGAGAAAATAATAATGATCAGGGTCAAGAAGCGATTCATCTTTTTCATAAATTGGTTTTTTAGATTAATAATTTGAATTATTAATTACAGGTTTCTGTTATATATGTATCACTGGTTTTAAATTAAATACATATAGTAAAAGCTTTAATACCAAATAAAATGCCAACTAGATGACACTTTCTAAAACATCACGTTTATATCTGCCTCTGGAAATCGAGAAAAATCATCTCAATCGGCTCATCTCTGAGAATTTTAAAGCTGTAGCCATCACTAAGCAGGATAAGGTTACGGGTTTGCAGCTCTCAGGAATCGATAAAAGATTAAACCTGGAATTGACGATACAAGGAAGGTATAATGGACTGGTTTGGGCAGAATTCACTCCAGAAATGGATAATGAAGCCCGAAAGGTCAAACTACAGGACTTACAAATACGGATGGAAGAAAGTGGTATGCTCATTAAGGGTTTGAACTGGCTTTTGCATTCAGCGATCAAAGGCAAAATAGAGGAACTCGTCCAGTCTCAAGTCGATAAATCCCTCAAAAAACTAGTAGAAGTCTATATAAATCAAGGGCAAGAGATCTCATTGCCGCACAATTTAAGTGCT
>CALDEN010000054.1 GCA_937942405.1 uncultured Saprospiraceae bacterium | reverse complement strand
GATCCATAAGTCCTTATCGAGATAATCATAATATCGAGCGGCAACCATCTGATGCTGTCCCACATCTGTCACGACGATGGCCTTACCCTCAGTAAGATCAGAAACATCTTTTACTACTCTCGACATTTTTATCGATCCAGTAGGGTTTCGATGTAGATCTGCATCGATTACTTTAATTTTTTCTTCCTTGTCACATGCTTTAAATTCAGCCAACCATTCAGGGTATTGCTTTTTATCGAGAAGAGGGATCAGTTTTTTAATCACCTCTTTTGCATCTCCCAAAACAGGAGCATCAGCTTTTACGTTTTTATTAAATTCTGAAGGATCTATATCCACATGAATCACTTTTGCTTGTGTCGCATAATCCTTCAATCGACCTGTCACTCGGTCGTCAAATCGCATTCCGATGGCGATGAGTACATCACAGCTATTGGTCAATTTATTAGGACCATAATTTCCATGCATACCCAGCATACCCATGTGTAATGGATGATCACTATTGAGGCTAGAAAGCCCATGTATCGTACATCCTACTGGTACTCCCGACTTTTCTACCAATTCCTTAAACTCATCATGGGCTTTAGAAATCTGTATACCGTGTCCCGCTAGGATAAATGGTTTTTTTGCAGCATTGATCAATTTTGCAGCTTCCTCTACTTGAACATCATCGATCACTGGGATCGCCCTATATCCACGAATCTTAGGCTCTTTGCTATAACTGAATACGGCTTTTTCTATCTGTGCATCCTTGGTAATGTCGATTAGTACTGGACCCGGTCTTCCGGTATTGGCTACATGGAAGGCTTTGCTGAATACTTCAGGTATTTCTCTTACATCGGTGATCTCATAATTCCACTTAGTGATGGAAGTCGTACAGCCTATTACGTCTGTTTCCTGAAATGCATCAGAACCCAGAAGTCCACTAAACACCTGTCCAGTTATACATACAAGTGGCGTAGAATCCATCAATGCATCACCTAATCCTGTAAACAAATTAGTCGCTCCAGGACCAGACGTAGCCATACATACTCCTGTCTTCCTGATCGCTCGAGCATAACCCTGAGCAGCATGTATAGCTCCTTGCTCATGACGGGTCAGTATATGTTTTAGTTGATCTTGATAATCATATAATGCATCATAGACGGGCATAATAGCTCCTCCAGGATACCCAAATATATACTCTACATTTTCTTCCAACAAACATCTCAGTACTGCCTCTGCTCCAGATATCATATCTGTATTTTGTTCTTTATTATTCACTTTATCTATCTGTTATGCACCCTTCTGATGCTGATGATACAATACGGGCATATTTATACAATGCTCCACGAGTTGCTTTGAGCGTAGGAGGATTCCATTTACTCATACGCTCATCGATTTCCTCTGAGCTTAGTACTAAATTCAAGGTATTTTTTTGAGCATCGATCTCGATCTCATCCCCATCTTCAATAATCGCAAGTAAACCACCTTCTTGTGCCTCTGGGGTAACATGCCCTACTACAAAACCATGGGTACCTCCGGAGAATCTACCGTCTGTGATTAAAGCAACTTCTTTCCCTAGCCCTGCCCCCATAATAGCTGAAGTGGGTTTAAGCATCTCGGGCATTCCCGGACCCCCTTTAGGCCCTTCGTAACGGATGACTACAACGTCTCCTTTTTTTACTTCATTATTTCCTATCCCGACATTGGCTTCCATCTCGCTATTATAGACCTTTGCGGTTCCTTTAAAGTAGAGTCCTTCCTTTCCTGTTATTTTGGCCACCGAGCCCTCTGAAGCTAAGTTTCCATATAGGATACGTATGTGTCCTGAAGACTTAATCGCATTTTCGACTGGCAGCACTACTTCTTGCTCCTCGTCTACGATAGAAGGAATGTTTTGTAAATTCTCGGCCAGCGTCTTACCTGTTACCGTCATACAGTCTCCATGCAGAAAACCCATGTCTAACAAGTATTTTAGCACTGCAGGAGTACCTCCATGCTCATGTAAGTCCTCCATCAGAAAACGTCCACTCGGCTTGAGATCTGCTAATAAAGGTGTCTTGTCACTTATACGCTGGAAGTCGTTTAAATCCAGATCGATGTTCGCTGTTTTGGCTATAGCCAAAATATGCAATACGGCATTTGTAGAACCACCCAAAGCCATCACGACAGTAATCGCATTTTCTAGTGCTTTTTTATCTACGATGTCTAAAGGTTTGATGTCTTTTTTGATCAAGTCCAATAATACTTTACCTGAATCAATGGCATCCCCTTCTTTGCTCTGATGCTCTGCAGGAATCGATGCATTGTATGGTAGCGTAAGCCCCATGGCTTCTATGGCAGAGGCCATCGTATTGGCTGTATACATTCCACCACAGGCACCTGCACCAGGACAGGCATTTCTGATCACATCACGATACTCTTCCTCATCGATCTTACCGCTTACTCGCTCTCCCCATGCTTCAAATGCTGAGACGATGTCTAATTTTTTATCGTTTAGTTTACCTGATGCGATCGTACCTCCATATACCATAATCGATGGCCTATTTAGTCGGACCATGGCCATTACGGCTCCGGGCATATTTTTATCACATCCGACTACAGCGGCAAAACCATCATAACTCATCGCCTCTACTACCGTCTCTATCGAGTCTGCAATGATGTCTCTAGAAGGCAATGAAAATCGCATACCGGGTGTACCCATAGATATGCCATCACTCACTCCGATCGTATTAAATACAAGTCCTACTCCTCCGGCCTCTGTGATTCCATACTTGACCGATTGTGCCAATACGTTAAGATGCATATTACATGGATTGCCCTCATATCCTGTGCTCGCAACGCCTAGCAAGGGCTTATCAAAGTCTTCATCCTTTAAACCCACCGCATAGAGCATCGCTTGTGAGGCAGGCTGCGAGGAATCTTGAGTAAGTTTACAACTGTGCTTGTTTATCTTCATATATAGACATAAAAAAAGCCATCTAAAATTAATTAGATGGCATAGTTGAAATTATTATTTGATTATATCGACTATTCCATCACTCAATCATGCGAATAATAATTGCCACACTCGGCACAATTGATAGAATAGTATTTCTTGTTTTCATAGAATCGCCAAATTTAAATGATATTTATGGAAATAAGAAATAATGAAGGTTTTTAATTTTAAATGATGGATACACCCTTTCCACAAGTATTGCATTCAAAAAATCGTTTTAATTCACGAAATTGCTAAACTTAACTGAATACGCTTAGTGTCGCTTTAATGCCTAATGATGACCGCTAGTTGCAGATATCGATTACTACTCTTTTGCTCAGCTATCGTATTTCCATCTATATCCGTTAAATAGGTCTTCAATACGGATCCGAGCCCCATATTATATTTGACTCCGATATCTACCCAATCAGAAACAACATAACTCAGCCCACAATGTACTGAGCCATGGATTCGATCTTCTATCGCTTCTGTAAAAGAATTAGTTGCTCCATTTACATCCTCTCCGATTAAACCTGCGACATACTGTGCTCCTATCCCTATATCCGCAAACAACGAATTAAATATGCGATAATGGAATGTAAAAGGAAGAGCTACATTAACTTGAGTGATTGTAGTGTTAAAGGGTATCACACTCCCTTC
>CALDEN010000053.1 GCA_937942405.1 uncultured Saprospiraceae bacterium | reverse complement strand
GTCCGGGATCGGTACACCCATTGCCCCCATCTCTCCATGGTGCCCCGTTTTAGTCAGTCCATCTCTGGCTAGAGCTTTTATATATGCTAGTGTCGGCTCCTCTCTTGTCGAACCAGATAATGTATTTTCGACAATATCTTTCGGCTCTTCATTACCTTCATTATCACTTAATGTAGCATGACTACCATCACAGTATGGTGGGTTTTTGGTCTGCTTACACATACATAGTGCAGCATTTCCAGACTCCTCGGCAACAAAATTTACAGGTTTTATATCTGTCGTACGATGAGATCCATCACAATATGGTTGACCATTGCTTAATCCACAAGCACACCAGTACTTTTCTTCTCCCTTTTCTAATTGTACCATGACTGGTTTTCTACCTGCTATTTTCGGTTTTGACATTTGGTATTATTTTAATTTTAAAAATTAAGTTAGGACAGCCCAAAAGCTGATAAGCTGTCTAAATTTTGATCTTTATTATTTTGGATCGAACTCCGCCATATTTTGAAGACTGTCACAAATGCGGCTATCTCTATTAAAAGAATAGCTATGTGAATCCAAAAATCTACAGTCGGCGAACCCGGTGCATTGAGTACAGGATACATTGGATCTATTATGGTCTCAAACCCTTCTCTTAAAATATTCATCAATAAGATTACAAGGAATACTTTTGGATCTTGAGATATCATAACTACAATAGAAACAAGTGCCATAACTAAAGTCCTAGCCCCCATCTCATAGACAAGATTAAGCATAGGAACGCTATCTGCATTAACACCAGTAGTTGCTAATATTTCATGATTAAAGAAATACATATATACCTGACCCAACATAATTAATATTAGGATCGCTTGCATTATGTTTACCCACAGTGGGATTTTTGCATATATCATATAGTTCATTTGACAAGGGGTTTAGATTAATTTAGTATCCGTTTTTATTTCTAATAAACCAGGTCCATTATAATCCAGTAACTGCTGCATTGCTGATTTTAATTGAGACTGCTCCGTAACAGAAATACCTAAACCACCGCAACCTTCTGCAAAATTTGCAAAATCTGGATTGACCAAATCTGTTGCCCATTTATCCCATCCCCCAGCACGTTGTTCTTTGCTTATTTTTCCTAATTCATTATTATTTAGAATGATCAATTTTACATGCATGTTATACTTTACCAATGTAGAGAAGTCTGCCAAATATTGGCATAAGCCACCATCTCCTGCTACTGCTATTATAGGACGGGTATCTCCTACAGCTGCCCAAGCTCCTATCGATGCTGGTAGTGCGAATCCGATAGAACCAAGGTATCCTGACATCAGAAAACTCTGACTTGTAGCTTCAAAATATCTACCAAATGAATAGGCATTATTCCCTACATCTACACACATTACTGCATCTGCCGGGGCCTGTTGAGATAACTCATCGAAGACTGCAATAGAACTGAGGCCTTGACCTCTGTCCTCTGTCAGTCGCTGTTGCTTCTCTGCCCGCCAGATGGCCCACCTAACTGCTATTTCATTGGTTTGATTTACCTTGCCTTGCGATAGAAATCCTTTGGAATAGTTTAATATGCCGAACGTCCGTGATATCTCTCCGTAAACGGCTATCTCTATTTTATGAAATTTGGCTATAGCCATCGGATCAAAATCAATCTGGATAATCGGTTTTTTAGGAGTGATGCCTGTATGATTAGAAAATGATGCTCCGACCACGATTAAAAGATCTGCCTCATTCATAAAGTAGGATGCTATCGGTGTACCACTACGCCCCAGTACGCCACAACCAAGACGATGAGTGTCAGAGATCTGCCCTTTACCTTTAAATGTTGTCATGACTGGACAGTTTAGCTTTTCAGCCAAAAGTATTATCGCCTCCATATCAAATCGAGCACCATGACCGACGACGATGATTGGTCTTTTGGCTTTTGAAATTTTGTCTATTGCAGCGTCTATCTGTTCCTGAGGTGGAGCTATGGTCAAAGCCGTGATCCTACCATCAGGTGTCTGAGCTCGGGCATTTTTTGCTGGCTCTACTTGGACTTGATCAGGAAAGGTAAGATGAGAAACATCCCTTTTAAGAATGGCATGTTTTACGGCCAGAGTCATAAGCTCGGCATGTCTACTTTGATACTCAACTCTCTGATTAAAATCAGCGACTGTTTGGAATGCTCTAACAAGGTCTACTTCTTGAAAATTACCTGTTCCTACAATTTGGGTTGCAACCTGCCCCGTAAGTGCTATTATCGGAGATCGATCTACTTTCGCATCCCATAAACCAGTAAACATATTGGTACTTCCCGGTCCTGCAATGGCAAAACAAGCTGCCGGTTTACCAGTGAGTTTACCGTATGCTGATGCTGCAAATGCTGCTGCTCCTTCATGTCTGATACCTATAAATTTAAGTTTACCTTTTAACTCTTGTCTTCTGATGGCATCTGCTACTCCTAGATTAGAGTGACCTACCATACCGAATACTCGATTAACCCCCCAGTTTACCATAGTCTCTATCATCACATCAGATACGGTAAGCTCGTGAGCAGCCTCAGGCTCTAGTCCGACATATACCTTATCATCTTCAATCTTAAGTGCATACGTTTCTAGACCATCTCCAAAATCATCCGATGATCCTCCATGAGGGCAAAAATCCCAACCATGCCAGGGACATCTTAATTGACCATTTTCTATAGATCCCTCGCCTAGTGGGCCTCCCTGATGAGGACATTTACTCTGGACCGCAGTATATTCTCCTTTATAATGGGTAAGACATACATCTTTATGACCAGCGGCTACAGTCATAACCCGACCTTCTTCTAGCTCTGCTTTACTGTCTAATACTTTATGCCAAATTATTTCATTTGTCATTTCACTCGTATTCGTTTAGGATAATAAAAAAACACAACGATAGTCGTTGTTCCTCTAAGCCCAAAGTATAAAATAATACCCTCGAAATAGGGTCAAAAACGAACGGAACAGGGTGAAAATCGGAAATCTGGTTGTCTTGAATCCAGAGATATTCCCTCAGCAGTATTTCAAAGCTCTTTTATAAGGTCACTAAGTCTAAATGATCTTTTCCCCAATCATCCCTATCAAAAAACCAATTGATGCACCTAAAGAAATTTTATAATCATTTTCTAATTTCCCTTCAGGTATTATATCTTGAATTAATAGGTATAATATTCCACCTGCAGAAAAAGTCATCATAGAAGCCGTTATTGTGGGCTGGTCGCTTAGAAAAAAGTGTCCAATTAATGCTCCACCTAATCCTAAAAAACTTGTAAAGAAGAATATTACGAGTGTCCTTTTTACGGACCATCCACTCTGTACTAAATCTCTATATGCGTTAAATGCTTCGGGAAGATTTTGCAAACCTATAAATATAGCTAAAAGTATCGCTGCATTAAGATCTGTAGCGAACAAAGCTCCAAGTGCGATGGATTCTGGAATAAAGTCCATAAGCATTGCTAGTAATGTAGATGTTTGTCCTCCATTTTTCGCTAGTTTTTCATCAATCAACATGAAAAGTACGGCCCCTGATATAAATGTAATTATAAGAGGCACTAAATCCAAGTCTTCCATTCCTCGAGGAACGAGTACTAGAGCAATAGCAGAGAGCATTATACCTGCACCAAACGATATCAAAAAATGAATAATTTCGTATTTAACGGGACTCTCTTTAACATGATGGTTAAAAAATCTTGCTAGCAGCCCTCCAATAAAAACCGTAATTCCTGATAAAATTGAAAATGCAATTAATTGATTAAGCATATTTTAGAATATAGGTTATTGAATAAAACATTTACATGAGTACTCCATTTTTAGCTTTTATAGTAGGAGGTAATTCTGTTTCACCTAGCATTTCCCGAAGATCAATTTCAATCGTTCTGCATAAAGACATCATCGGTATATCATAAATTAGTCCTTGGAAGGGGTTAGCCGTATTTTCTCCTACAATCTCCATCATTACATATACCCATCCGATTAAGGCACTTAGCGGAATAGAAATCCATAATGCCCAATCACCCAATTTTAATAATTCCGGAATCATACTAAAAGGCAATAGTAATATAAAGACACCTACAAAAATTCTACTCATGTGTGCATATTGCCTAGGTAGCGGAAATTTTTTAATTCGCTCATTTTTACCCTGTAAGGTGTAAAATGATCTAAGTAAGTTTTCTAATTCAACATGACGGAAATCATCTATAATACCGTGAGCTCTCAATTTTGTTAGGTCTCTTGATTGCTCGTTGATAATTTGAGTAGCCGTATTTGCGTTAGAGATCAGTCTATCATGCTCTGCTTCAGGTAAGTAAATATCTAAATCGGTTCTGGACTTTTCGTCAGCTACTAGTCCGATTCCAAATTTCTCTTTTTCAAAGTCTACTGATTTATTAGATTTTTCAAGATTGTTCTTTTCCCAAGGGGTGGGAATAAGTAACTGACTCCGGTGAGCATACAACCAACCAATGTGTCTATAAATTAGCCTCTTTTTTATATCATGCAATTCTGAAGCTCCTGTTTTATTTTGATCAAATAAAGATGTTACGTAGCCATCGACCATCATACCCCAGGTACGACTATCGTTGATAATTCCACCCCATATTTTTCTAGCTTCCCACATTCGATCATATGCTTGATTGTTTTTAAATCCTACATAAAAAGCTACAGCAGTACCTATCACAGAAACTGGAAGCCAAGGAATCTCAATACTTATTAATTCAAAATAATAAAGTAAAGCAATACTCCCCATAAAGATCAATAACCAAATCATGGTCATACCTCTCACCTTGATCAAGGTCAAGTAATCAATATCTCTTGTTACCAACATAGTACTAAGCTTAATTTTAGAAAAAAATTAATTTAAAATTATCTCTAAAAGTAATTTATAATCACACCATTATAAACATTAAAATTAAACATATTGATGTAAGCTTATTCTGAAAGTATGAAATGACAGGTATAATCGTGATGAAAGGATAAATTTAAATACTTCCGCTAAAATTTATTATTTCATTTGCTTCAAAGCTGTAGCCCAATCTTCGATATGATTCACTTTAAGTATCTTACCGTTTTCTATAGTGTGAATATCGATAGACATCGTTTCAAAAGATTTA
>CALDEN010000052.1 GCA_937942405.1 uncultured Saprospiraceae bacterium | reverse complement strand
TGGACTGGAACAGGAGTAACAGCAGATGGTATGTTCGATCCGAGTATCGGAGCCGGTGCATATGATTTATTATATACCTATACGGAATCCAATTGTGATTTTACGATCATGACGACGATCAATATATTTGAAGATCCTACTGCGATTATAGATGTAATGGATGCTCCTTGTTTTGAGGATAATGTGGGAAGTATATTTATAGATGCTATGGGCGGTAATGGAGATCTAACCGTTACGATCGATGGAGTAGAAGTTGTTGCCGATGAGTTCTTAGAATTGGCACCAGGAACGTATGAGATATTTATCTCTGATTCCAATATGTGTAGCTATTCAGAGACCGTTACAGTTAATGCAGCTTTAGAGCAATCTGTAGAAATTATAGGAGCACTAAATGGGGTTTTCCCAGAATCGTTGGATTTCACTTTTGAGACCTCTGTTCCGATGGATTTAATTAATTCGATCACATGGACCCTCGATAGTTTAGTCATTTGTAACGAATGTGACATGGTGACCTTAGATTCATTGATCAATAATGAGCTGCTATGTGTACAATTGGTGTATAACGATGCGTGTACGATAGATACATGTGTGCCTGTAAGCATAATCCAGCTAACTCAGATCTATTTCCCAAATATCATTACTCCTAATGATGATGGATATAATGACGAGTGGATTATCGGATCTAATGCGATCGAGAGCATACAGTACGTAAATATCTATGACCGATGGGGAGAGTTGATTCTATCTCTTGACGAAGGCAGTGTAGATGCTGCTGGAAACCCGATACTACAATTAGATGGTAATAATGAAGTCCGAGTATGGGATGGAACATTTAAGTCTAAAGATGTGGTAAATGGGGTGTACGTATTTGTAATGGAATATACAGATACTAAGGGAGTAGATGGACTGATAGAAACAGGAGACATTACCGTTGTTAAATAAACAATCGTAATCAATAAATAGTAAAAAAGGTGTTTTGCATAGAGCAGAACACCTTTTTTTGTTTTACGATATTTGGACTGTTGGAATCTACTCAAGGTAAAATCTGGAATGTAAATGAGGCAAAGTACGGTCTATGCTCAACAAGGAAAAGTAAAACCTTGAAATCAAATCTGAGATAATAAAAGTGGAAAGTCCAGCTAGGACGTTGTACTTAGTTTAGTACTAAGTATGAATCTTATACAACTTCATTACAGCCTTTAGCTGCTCCTTGGTGGATAGATTAGAGTTGTCTAGTACGATTGCATCTTTGGCCTGCATTAGGGGGCTATCGTCTCTTGTAGAGTCGATGCGATCTCTTTTGATCAGATTGGCCGTGACTGCTTCAAAAGATATTTCTTTACCCTTATTTTTAAGTTCTAGATATCTCCGATGTGATCGGATGTCTAAATCTGCTGTGACAAACAGCTTTAGCTCAGCATCAGGAAAGACCACTGTGCCTATATCTCTACCATCCATTACTAGACCCCTAGACTTGCCATATTCTTTCTGCATAGCTACTAGATGAGCTCTGACACTCGATATGGTAGCGACTTCACTGACTAGATCAGAGACTTCAGCAGAGCGGATATCATCTTCTACGAGTTCTTCGTTGAGGTAACATAGGTTTTTACCTCTTTTACTTTGAAAGGTGATATTTATTTTGGTCAAGGCCTCGAGGATCTCTTCTGGATTATCGATGTCGACCTCATTCCATATGCAGTACAAAGTCACTGCTCTGTACATCGCTCCAGAGTCTACATATATGTAATTGAGAGACTTTGCCACGTCCTTAGCCAATGTGGATTTTCCACATGAGGAGTGCCCGTCTATGGCGATAATTATCTTTCTCTTTTTAAAAAAACTTAGCATTAGGTCTTGTAAAATAAAAAAAGCTTTGCACTTAATAAGGGCAAAGCTCTATTTTATAATAGAAAAAGGTGTTTACCTTTTTTTAATATTCATCTTCATTAAATAAGAAGTCATCCGTACGTGGATAGTCAGGCCAGATATCTACCATGTTATCATAAACTTCTCCTTCGTCCTCTATAGTTTGTAGATTTTCTATAACCTCTAAAGGGGCACCTGATCTAATAGCATAATCGATAAGCTCGTCTCTAGTAGCAGGCCAAGGACCGTCTTCTAAGTGATGAGCAAGCTCTAATGTCCAATACATATTTTACAAGTTTAAAATCTTAAAATTTCTGCAAATGTATCATTTTTCTGCTATCAAGCAATTAAATGAATACTTTATAATTTCTCTCTATATTTTAACGATACGCTTCTTAAATAGTATCATTATTTTCTAAATAATTTTGAGCTGTGACTGTCTTTGTTATGGCTCCTCTGTTATAAACTATTGGCTACATCCCTTTTATTGGATGCCCAGTTAAATCTCCAATTAAATAATAAGCATGGCATCTCCATAACTAAAGAACTTATACTTTTTCTTTGCAGCTTCGGCATACGCTTCTTTCATCAATTCTGATCCTGCAAAAGCACTTACCATGATCATCAAACTTGATTTAGGTAAGTGGAAATTAGTAATCATGCAATTCGGGATATTGAACTCATAAGGAGGGTAGATAAATAGATTAGTCCATCCTTCCGCTGGCTTCAGCATACCTGTTGCAGAGACTGCCGACTCTATAGATCGTACACTTGTCGTTCCGACTGCACACACTCTTTTACCGGCTTTCTTTGTTTTGTTAACGATATCAGACGTTTCTTGTCCGATCTTAAAATACTCTGCATCCATCTTATGCTTAGATAAATCTTCTACATCGATGCTTCTAAAAGTTCCTAATCC
>CALDEN010000051.1 GCA_937942405.1 uncultured Saprospiraceae bacterium | reverse complement strand
AAGTTATCATGAGCAGAGATAAAAAGAATAGCTATTATCAGGTAAAAAAAGAGGATAAGTACGGCCTGATAGATGGAACTGGAAGAGTAGTGATTCCGATAAAGCTGGATAAAATGGATATTAAGCATTATGATGGATTGATTCTCGCTAAGTATAAGGACAAATGGGGGATTCTAAAGTCTCCGATCTAGACAACCAAAAAGTCAAAAAAAAATAAAAAAGGGCTGATTCAATGTAATGAATCTGCCCTTTTTTATTCTCCGGAGTGTAAAGATTATCCTACCACTGCAGCATATCTCTTCTCTACCTCATTCCAGTTTACTACATTAAAAAATGCAGCAACGTAATCAGGTCTTCTGTTCTGGTAGTTAAGGTAGTACGCATGTTCCCACACATCTAGACCCATGATCGGAGTACCTCCACAACCTACACCAGGCATGAGTGGATTATCTTGATTAGGACTAGAGCATACCTCTACAGATCCGTCTTTGTGAGCACATAACCATGCCCATCCTGAACCGAATCTAGTTTTGGCAGCAGCCGAAAACTTATCCATCATCGCCTCTTTATCTCCGAATGCTTTGTTTACCGCTTCTAATAATGGTCCCGATAATCTACCTCTATCGTTAGGGTTGATCACTGCCCAAAACAATGAGTGATTATAGAATCCACCACCGTTATTTCTAACAGCCATGTTGGTCATATCCAGACCTTTGAGGATACTCACGATGTCCTTATCAGCTAGATCAGTACCTTCTATTGCTGCATTGAGCTTAGTGGTATATCCGTTGTGATGTTTTCCGTGATGTATCTCCATCGTTTTTGCATCGATATGAGGCTCCAAAGCGTCAAATGCAAATCCCAATTCAGGAAGTGTAAAAGCCATATTTAGTATTTTTTTAGTGAATCAATTAATGTATAAACAGCTACGAAGATAACAAGTTTAGATCTTCTTATTTTTGAGCACAAATTAATTATAATGTCAAGAACTAGAAAAGAAAAAGATAGCATAGGTTACGTAGACGTACCAGCAAAAGCATACTGGGGTGCACAGACCCAGCGATCGACTCAGAATTTTAAAATCGGAGGACAGAAAATGCCGATCGAAGTCATCCAAGCATTTGCGATTCTTAAAAAAGGAGCAGCCCTGACTAATGCAGAATGTGGAGTGCTTTCTAAGGCTAAGGCCAAGTTAATAGGAGAGGTATGTGACGAGATTCTGGAAGGAAAACTAGACGATCAGTTCCCATTAGTCGTATGGCAGACGGGTTCTGGGACACAGTCTAATATGAATGTAAACGAAGTAGTGGCTAACAGAGGGCATGTGATGCAGGGTGGAAAACTTACAGATGCAGAGAAAGCTTTACATCCCAATGATGATGTAAATAAATCGCAGTCATCTAACGATACCTTCCCTACGGCAATGCACATCGCAGCATACAAAATGCTCAAAAACACAACACTGCCAGGTCTAGAAAAATTAAGAAAGACTTTCGTCAAAAAAGCAAAACAATACCAGAAAGTAGTCAAAATAGGACGTACCCATTTTATGGATGCGACTCCATTGACGATGGGTCAGGAGCTATCTGGCTATGCTGCCCAATTGGATTTTGCCATCAAGGCGATAAAAAACACCCTACCCCATTTATCTCAGATCGCCCTCGGAGGTACAGCTGTAGGTACAGGATTAAACACACCTAAAGGCTACGATAAAAAAGTAGCAAGACATATCAGTAAGTTATCCGGCATTAAATTTATCACGGGAGTCAATAAGTTTGAAGGATTGGCTGCTCATGATGCGATCGTGGAGTCTCACGGAGCTTTAAAGACAGCAGCAGTGTCATTGATGAAAATCGGAAATGACATCCGTATGCTCGCTTCAGGGCCTCGATCTGGTATAGGGGAATACATTATCCCAGCTAATGAACCAGGGTCGAGTATCATGCCAGGTAAAGTAAATCCTACTCAGTCAGAGGCACTTACGATGGCAATGGCACAGGTGGTCGGTAATGATGTGGCGATAAACGTAGGAGGGATGACAGGGCACTTTGAGCTCAATGTATTCAAGCCGATGATGATTTTTAATTTCCTGATGTCTGCGAGGCTGATCGGAGAGGCATGCGTAAGTTTTAACGATAATTGTATCGTGGGCTTAAAGCCAAATAAGAAAAAAATCAAGTTTAATCTCGATAACTCACTCATGCTCGTAACTGCACTCAATACCAAGATCGGTTATGACAAAGCATCTGAGATCGCAAAGAAAGCATACAAAGAAGAAAGTACGCTCAAGGAAGCGGCCGTAGAACTAGGATATCTTACCGAGGCTCAGTTCGATGAGTGGGTAAAGCCCGAAGAAATGGTCAGTGGACTGAAGTAGTATGGTGCTTTAAGCCGATTTACCTGTTCTTCTCGGCTAAGCGTCACAACGATATGGAATAATGATATGATGACGTCCCGGCTTTTGTCGGGACGTTTTTATTTTAAGGGTTATTGCCTGATTTCAGAGCAATTGTTGTCTGTTGTAGCTATTCCATTTGTGATTCTTTGGCCCTTTAGCCGATACTAATATTCAAAGATTTACCTAATCCAATTTCTATTAGTTTATAGAATGTACTAAGTTGAATATCGCTTTTACCCGTTTCGATTCTTGATATATAACTTTTCTTAGTTCCAGTTTTTTGGGCCAATTGTTCTTGAGTCATTTTGGCGTCTTTTCTAGCTTCTTGAAGCATAACACCTAATCTGAACGCCAATGAACTGGCATCAAATTCTGCTCTGGAATCGGATCCTTTCAGCCCTCTATTCTTATCTAAATGCTCTTCGAAGGATGTCATCTTATCCTTTACTTTATCCGTTTGTTGAGTGTAAAAGACAGCAAAGTGTTCGCCGTGTAGTTTGATTTTGCGTTCCACCGCACTAAGTTAACTAACTAGTTAACAAATGTCAACTGGAATTTAGTGATTAATCCCTATGAATTGCTAGTCTAGACTT
>CALDEN010000050.1 GCA_937942405.1 uncultured Saprospiraceae bacterium | reverse complement strand
GCCTGATCACCATCATACAAGACTTTAATATTGTCTGTATGTCTCTTGATGAGTTTTATTTGATCGATAGTAAGTGACGTTCCAGAGGATGCCACTACATTTTCTATCCCTGACTGATGCAGCGATATTGTATCAGTATATCCTTCGACGAGAATACATTCATCATTTTCTCTAATCGCTTTTTTAGCATGATAGAGGCCGTAGAGCGATTTTCTTTTATTATATATCTCAGACTCTGGGCTATTGAGATATTTGGGGGTCTTTTTATTCTGAGATAATGTTCTTCCTCCGAACCCGATAACCTTTCCCGTCATACTATGTATCGGGAACATCACTCTAGCCCTAAAAAAGTCTGAATCTTCTTTTTTAGAAAGACCTAGTTTTAATACATGGTCGTAGTTATAATTTGCTTTTTTGAGGGCTTTATATAAGTCTCCATTTTGAGCAGGTGTCCATCCCAGTTCGAATTTTTTAATTGTACTTTCTAGAAACCCCCGACTCTTATAATAGGAGAGACCTACTCCCTTGCCGAGATCTGTATTCCATAGCTGATCTTGATAAAACGTATTGGCAAAGTCGTTTATAAGATACAGGGATTCTGTAAGTTGGACTTCTTGTTTTTGTTCGTCGGTTTGTTCAGTTTCTTCTAGTTCTATTCCATACTTCTTAGCTAAATAACGGATACTTTCAGGAAATGAAAACTGCTCATGATCCATCATAAACTGTACTGGGTTTCCACCTTTACCACAACCAAAACATTTATAGATGTTCTTCCCTGGTGAGACTGTAAACGAGGGAGATTTTTCATTGTGGAATGGACATAGACCGATCATATTTACTCCACGTCTACGGAGGTTCACAAAATCTTGCACCACATCTTCTACGGAGGCAGTATTGAGTACGTCTTGTATGGACTTTTGAGAAATCAAATATTAAATTTTAAGCCTTGGTGATGGGGCGATGTCCATTTTGGCAAAATCATTTTCTAGTAATTTGTAAAAACCAGAGATTCCGATCATCGCAGCATTATCTGTACAGTACTCAAATTTAGGAATGTATGCTGTCCATCTATGCTTTTCTGCATTTTTTAATAACTCTGATCTCAGATACGAGTTTGCAGAGACTCCTCCCGCGATGGCTATATGATTAATGTTGTGCTCTCTTGCAGCTCGTTTAATCTTTGCGATTAATATATGTACGATGGCTGTCTGGATACTACAGCAGATGTCATTTAGATTTTTTTGTATGAAATCAGGATCTTTTGCTATTTGATCTCTCAAAAAGTAGCGTATCGCTGTTTTCATACCGCTAAAGCTGAAATTCAGTCCTGGTATTTTGGGAATCGGAAAGGGATATATAGCTTCTCCCTCTTTGGCCAGTTTGTCGATAAGAGGCCCAGCAGGGTAGCCGAGGCCAAGTAGTTTTCCCGATTTGTCAAATGCCTCACCGGCTGCATCATCGATCGTTTCTCCCAGTAATTCCATTTTATTAGGGCCATCTACCTTGACTATTTGAGTATGGCCACCAGATACAGTCAAGCATAAAAAAGGAAAAGGGGGATGTGGCTCTTCAGCAAAATGAGCCATGATGTGGGCTTGCATATGATTAACCTCAATGATCGGAATTTCTAGGCTCTGGGCCAATCCCTTAACATAACATAAGCCTACCATCAGACTGCCCATAAGTCCAGGACCTCTCGTAATAGCGATGGCTGTGAGCTGTTCTTTCTTTATTTTGGCTATAGCCAAAGCTGCAATTACAGTGGGGACTATATTGGCCTCATGGTTGCGAGAAGCGACCTCAGGGATGACTCCACCGTACTTACTGTGTATTTCTTGAGTGGACACAACATTACTGAGAACTTTGGCATCTGATATAATAGAGGCCGAAGTGTCGTCACAAGATGATTCTATTGCAAGAAGTATATTGGGCATTTCTCTTGAAAAAGTTTAAAAATTACTATTATTGTGTTTGTCAAAGAAAAGGAATAATTAATACAGAAATACAATATTCAAAGAAAAATGAGGCTGGTAATAAACATTTTATTGACTTTACTGATTTTGTTCTTAGGTTACTTACTGTATAACAGTATAAAAGAACCTATTGCATTTAAAGCAGAAAAGGATAATCGTTCAGATGCGGTTAAGAATAGATTAATGGATATAAGGACTTCTCAGGAGCTTTATAGAGACATCACTGGTGAATTTGCACCTTCGTTCGATACGTTAAAGGAAGTTCTTGTGAGAGATAGTTTCAAACTTGAAAATATCCAAGCAGATCCGGAATTTCCGGATGATCCTGACAAATTCATTACAGAAGTTACCTATTTAAGTGCTCTAGATTCTATTAATAAACTACAGATCAATCTAGATTCACTAAGATTTGTTCCTTTTGCTAAGGCAGGAACTGAATTTAACATTGAAGCTGATACCTTAACGTATCAGAAAACCATCGTTAATGTACTGCAAGTGTCTACTAGATGGAAAGATTTTATGGGTGAGTTCGGATCAGAAAAATTTGCAAAGTATGATAACTCGTACAAACCTAATTCGCTATTTAAGTTTGGAGATATGTCTAAACCTAACCTAGGAGGAAACTGGGAGCGTTAAACTAATTTTTAGAAAAATATATAAAGCTATCTGCAATCTAAATTGTAGATAGCTTTTTTAGTAATATGTCAAAAAAGTTAATAATTCATACTCGTTCTTCTAGCTTACTGCCCAAAGCAGTGTACCCAAAGGAATTAAAGAAGAATCTATTTGCCCATGGTAGACAGAAAGATTTATCTGATAACCTAGTCGTTGTAGAAGATAAAGTATCCGATGAGATTATTAATTTATGGAGTTTAGAAAAAAAGGAATTAGATAGACTAAAGGATAAATACGACTTTTCAAAGATCACTCACAGCTCGACCAGCTTTATAAAAGCATGTCTGAACAAATCCTCAGATGGCATTTTCTACAATAAGATAGATTCAGGCATAGAAGTATTGGTCATCAGCGGTGACGATGTGCAACTCTACAATTCCTTATTTGGGTCGGAAAATCAAGACCTCCTGTATTATGTACTTTTATACCAAGAGAAGTATGGCAAAGAGCTTAAAGTATACCTCAGTAATCTCTTCGATCAAGGAGCCATAAAGCTACTTAAAGAATATATTGCTGATATAAGTGAAATAAGTGTAGCTCAAAAAACCATCATCGAATCGAAAACTCCTCATTTTACCTTGCTTAAATGCGAATAATAGGTGGCCATTTTGGAG
>CALDEN010000049.1 GCA_937942405.1 uncultured Saprospiraceae bacterium | reverse complement strand
CCCCGAGCAGATTATACCTATACGAGGCCGTACTCTGAATTTCGGACCTAAGCTTAGCGGCTTTCTGCTCGTAGTCTGCGTTAGTTACATCGATTGCCTGAATGAGACCGTTTTGATCATTTCTGAGTTTACTTAATTTATTATCGTAAGATATTTTCTTGGCATTGGCTTCTCTTATCGACAATCGTTTAGTCTCTAAATCTGTGAGTGATTTTATACCCTTCTCATACATCACCTCCATCCTCTCTAATTGATTAGTGGCATTTTGAAGATAGGTAATCGATGCCTCAAGATCTAGCTGTGCGGACCTGATCTCCAAGTCTAGCTGTGCTCGTTTTATCTCTATCTGCTCAAGCTTTGAGCTCCGATTGTCAGATAATGCTCTTAGCTGTTTTTCTAAATATTGTAGCTTACTGCTATATGCATCTGCCGAGTTGGACTTTGCCGTCTGCTGGTCTTTTGTATTGGTGAGTAGATCTGGGTCGAGGTATTCTTCTTTGGCTTCAGCCAAAACCACAATCGTATCACCGATAGAAACGACATCTCCTTCCGTGACTAACCAATTATCTATGCTCCCACCTACTATAGCCTGTATGTTTTGTGGTTTATCATACGGATTAAGTGTTGTTACATTTCCTTTAGACCTTATGTTCTGTGTCCATGGCAAAAACATCGTTATTATAAAAGTCAAAAACAAGATGAATAAGAGTTTGATGATCAATTTAGAACTCTTTTTACGCTCGAGTTTTTGAAACGATTTATATTGAGATTTATCGATTTTACCCGAGATAGACTTTACACTTATGTTCAACATACTATTGGGCATTTTTTGAGTGTGAGGTAGATTCTGTTGTTAAATCAACAGTATGGTCTATATAGTCTTTCCATAAATCATCGACAGATGATACGATCACTTTCCATCTATTTTTAGGGTCTGTAAGTGCTGCGATTATTTTTCTTTTTTCTTCTACGCCTACGTGATCGAGTGGGTCTTCCAATATCAGCAACTTTGGATTAGTGGCAATAGCTCGGGCCAATAATATTCTATTCTGTATGTTACGTGGTATCTTTTTACCTTCTGGATCGATAATCGTCCCAAAACCCAATGGCATTCTAGAAAGGAAAGGTGATAGGCCTGTTATCCTTAAAGCATTATTTATATTTTCAGGAGTAGCATTATCTCTATTGAGAGAAATGTTTTCTAGTATAGATCCCTGAAAGACTTCACTGTGGTGGATGCAGAAACCGATGTTTTGCTTTAGTTTATCAAAGTCCAAAGATCTAATCGGAAAACCGTTGTACTTAACGATACCGTCAGTAGGCTC
The DNA here is from genome assembly GCA_937942405.1 of uncultured Saprospiraceae bacterium. Lineage (GTDB taxonomy): Bacteria > Bacteroidota > Bacteroidia > Chitinophagales > Saprospiraceae > JAHDHU01. The sequence continues at coordinate 8,065 of CALDEN010000049.1, read as the reverse complement.
GATCACTCCTGAAATTAATTTTAGCAAAGTAGATTTTCCAGAACTCGGTGGACCACTGATAACTGTCGATACATTACTGGGGATTTCTATGTTCATATCTACTAGCGTAGGTGTAGCGGCCCCTTCGTAGCGATAGGATAGATTTTCTAGTACTATCCCGTAAGAATCCTCCGTCTCTTTTAATGTTACTCCAGGATAATCATCCATCGGTTTGTCAAATACAAATCCTATTTTTTCCAATGCCGTCAATACATCATAAATGGACTCTATGGTTTTGATCAGTTTCTCGACAGAAGCGATTATTAATATGATGATGATCTCTGCCGCTACAAACTGGCCGATGTTCATCTGTTCATTAAAAACCAGTATACTTCCCGTAACCAATAATCCTGCAGCTACCAATACCTTAAATATGATAAGATACACAGACTGAGATATGATCACCCCAAAATGCTTTTCTCTAGCATTGAGATAATCTGATACATACATGTCGGTTTTGGACAAGTTTAGTTTATTATCACTCGCCAGTTTAAACGACAATTTACTTCTAGCTATCTCTTCGATCCAGAATGCAATTTTATATTTAAATGACGACTCATCTATACTAGTTGCTAGTCCTTTAGGTCCTGTGGCAGCGATGATAAAATATACGATGATCAGTAGTAGTACACTGAAAATTATAAAGAACGAATGATATAAACTCAGTACGATCAGACCTACAATAATCTGAAATATGGCCAAAGAAAAATCAATAAGTATTTTGGGCAATCCCTTCTGGATAGTCATGGTGTCAAAAAACCTATTGGCTAGATCTGGACCATAGTAATTTCTAAAAGCCTCATACTTAATCTTGGGAATCCTGTAAGCAAATTCAAATGAAGCATTACTGAATATTTTCTGAGCCAGATTCTCTACTATCCTTAATTGTAATAACTGCAATACCCCTGCAAGAGCTATCCCTCCGATGACAAAGGAGACCAGTATGTACCAGGACGTCGTAATCTCACCTCCTTGTATGAGGTTAACGATAGCCTGTATCCCTAGCGGCAATGTCAGATTTACTAAACCATTAAAAAAAGCATAGATATATACATGAGAGATTTCTTTCTTTTCTAATTGTAACAGCTGTGTGAATCTCTGTAGTGGAGATAATTTTACGGACATACTTGATTTACGTTTATCGTAGTATTAATACTTGTTTCTAGATGATTGCTTTCTGAGCTGTCGCTTCATCTTAGTTGAGAGCATAGACCATAATTTGTTGAGGTCTTTGGACTCGGCCTTTACGATGATATCTGGACCGGGTACACCGAGCTTTACGGTAGCCATATAAACTGCTGGCACCGCTGACACCCTATTAATATAAATCTCAGAATATATCAGCTCACTGAATCGTCCACTCAACTTTCGGATTTTCCATTTGGCAAAGCGGATATACTTATTGGCGATTTTGGCTTGATTTCTAATGATAAACTTCATGTAATATGAATTTTAAACAAAGTTAGTAATATTATTGACATAGTTAGTATTACTTACTAAACAAGAAGTAACAATGTTTGTTTAGGTAATTATTGCTATATTTGATAAAAAATAGTCGATGGCTCTAAAACTTAAATTTCAGCTACCCGAAAAACTATGTATTAAAGATCCACAGGACACTACCTATGGCAAGAAACTCTTGTCTCATGCCATCGTCTTAATGGATGAGTTGGGATTTGAGAAGTTTACGTTTAAAAAATTGGGCATTAAGATGGAGTCCTCTGAAGTATCTATATACCGATACTTTGAGAATAAGCATTTATTACTCGTATACCTCAACTGCTGGTACTGGGAGTGGGTATCTTACCTCATCGATTTACGTACTATGAATATCACGGATGCTGAAGAAAAGCTCGAAAAAGCCATTCATTGTATTATTTACGCTCAGGCCGAGAACAAATTGACCGATTATATAAATGAACGCATACTCTTTAGACTCATCATGAAAGAGAGCTCTAAAACCTATCATATAGCCGCTATCGATGAAGAAAACAAGTATGGATTCTTCCTACCCTATAAAGAATTAGTAGGCAAGATTTCCAGTACAATAAACGAGGTTAAGCCCACATTTAGTTATTCTAAGAGTCTAGCCTCTACTGTTTTTGACATGATAAATAATCAAATGTACTATGCTGAGCATCTTCCAAGACTCACGAGTTTGAAGAAAAAAAACACCACAGAAGATTTAGAAAAAATGGTCAAACACTTTACAATGGGTGCAATCAATTACTCGGGTTAATAGAATACTTTATTTATACAAACTGAAACTCCCTATCCCTATTCTCTGTAAAAAATGCTTGACGGATACCCATAAGACTCCTAGTCCATACTTGGCACTTCGCTGAAAATTGATAGACGAGGCTTCTTCAAAATACTTAGTCGGACACGTTACCTCTCCGATATCAAAGCCTTTATAGATTATCTGTGACAGCATCTGATTGTCAAATATAAAATCATCCGAATTTTCGTTAAAATTTATACCTCTTATGACTTTGGCATCGAAGGCACGATAGCCTGTGTGATATTCTGATAGTTTATAATTGACCAGGAAGTTTTGAGTAGCAGTCAGAAATCGGTTAGCGATGTACTTATATATCGGCATCCCCCCTTTTAAAGCTCCTTTTCCGAGTATTCTAGATCCGAGTACGACTGGATAGAGTTCATCCCCGATGATATTTACCATACTAGGAATCAGTTTAGGAGTATATTGATAATCAGGGTGTAGCATGATAATGATATCTCCTCCTAGGTCTAGGGCCTTATTATAGAGCGATTTCTGATTACCTCCATAACCTTTGTTTTTTTCATGGCGTATAAGATGCTGGATTCCCAGTTTTTTGCCCAGTTCCAGTGTATTGTCACTACTCGCATCATCGCATAAAATCACCTCATCTACTAGATCTTGTGGAATTTCTTTATACGTTTGTTCTAATGTTAGTGCTGCATTATAAGCTGGCAGAACAACAATGACCTTTTTTCCATTATACATACAACAAAGATATTAACCATCTCGCCTTATGAAAATATTAAAATGGCTTTTAATTATTTTAGGAGTATTGATTCTGACAGGAGTCATCGGTTGTTTTGCTTTAAGCGAAAAAAGACCTACCGGTGAGCCTACGAGCCAAGCCGATGCACTGGCTCAGAATATGCTCAATGCTCTGAACTATGAAAATCATAAAAAGACCACGTATTTCCGTTGGGACTTCGGTGGTAGACATAACTTCTTTTATGATCAGCAACGTAACAAAGCCATCATAAACTGGAAAGGAAATAAAGTAATCATGCAGCTCGACACACAGGCGGGAACTGCTTATGCAGATGGTGTAGAAGTGACCGGTGATAAGAAACAAAAACTAATGGATAAGGCATGGGCACACTGGTGCAACGACTCTTTTTGGATGTTTGCTCCGTTCAAAGTTTTTGATCCTGGGACCACCCGTAAGATTGTCAAAGATGAGGACGGAAGAGAAGGCCTAATGATCGAATACCTCTCAGGTGGTGTTACGCCTGGAGATGGCTATTTATGGCTGCTAGACGACAACTATATGCCTACAGGATATAAAATGTGGACCAGCATCATCCCTGTAAAGGGCATGTATGCCAGCTGGGAAAACTACGAAGAGCATGAAGGAGCTAAATATGCTACCCTGCACAATTTGGGTTTCAAATTAGAGATTAAAGACTTCCTAGCGAGTAACAATTTAAGTGATTTTGGATTTGAAAAAGACCCGTTCCAATGAAAGTAATATCCTATAATGTAAATGGACTACGAGCAGCTATTAAAAAAGATTTGCTTGTTTGGCTTAAAGCCGAAAATCCTGATGTCATCTGTTTTCAAGAAACGAAGTCTCAGCCGGAGCAGATAGATCATGAGCTCTTTGCTGAGTTAGGTTATGAGCATCATTACTGGCACTCCGCAGTAAAAAAAGGTTACAGCGGTGTAGCGACTTATTCTAAAATAGCTGCTGATAAATGCTCTGTAGGTATGGGTATGGAAAAGTACGATCATGAGGGTCGAGTGATCTCTACGACATTCGGAGATACGACTATACTCAATTGTTATTTTCCATCTGGATCTAGCGGAGAAGAGCGTCATGCATTTAAAATGGATTTTCTGAATGACTTCGGTACTTGGTTTAAAAAACAAAAGAAAAAACTAAAGGATGTCATCGTTCTAGGGGATTATAATGTGGTACATGGAGAGCTAGACATCCACAATCCCACTCGCAAGGATAATCCATCTGGCTATAGACCGGAAGAGCGAGCATGGATGGATGAGTGGTTTAAAAAAGGTATGCATGATGCTTTCAGAGTAAAGTATCCAGAAACACAAGCGTTCAGCTGGTGGAGTTATCGAGCAAACTCACGAAACAACAATAAAGGTTGGAGGATCGATTATATCTCTGTATCAGATGGCATTAAAGACAGACTCAAAGAGTGCAAGCAATTAAACGAGGCCGTTCATTCAGATCACTGTCCGGTCGTTTGTGAGTTTAAATAGGGCTTCAAAAAAATATAAAGAACTTATAAATCCTCTTGGATCATGCGTATGAGCATCTCGATATCCTTGATGTCTTGACCATTTTTAGTGGCAAGTGATTTTGCTGTCTTAGCAGATTTGAGAGCTTGCCTTTTATTTCCATCACGATAATATAGATATGCTTGTGTATCGAAGTACTGATAGTTGTGTGGATTTATCTCGACTGCTTTTTTAATACAATACATACTTCGCAGAAATTTACCTGGTCGTTTGTCCTCGGCATAGATAAGAGCTAGACGGTAATACACCTGATCGTTTTTACTGTGCACAGATGAGATATATTCTTCTGCTTTGACACCGTATTCTTTTGATTTTCCACGAGTATATAGGCTTTCCATATAGTGCTCATAGGCATACTGCTCAAAGCGTATCGGATCTAAATATGAAAACAGATCTTTGGTCTCTTCAAAAGTAGGACGTGGAAAACCTCTATTTAATCGATCATATACGAGATACGAGATGTTTTTATACACCCTATCCTTTCCAAATAGCTCTTCGTATCGCTCTCTGTTATTTATTACATGCTGGAATTCTCGGGATTCTGTAGAATGTAAAAAATCTAAAATGAAACTCATATTGTCTTCTGAAGTCCAGTCAGACTGAGTGTTTAAGTATTTTTTAGACGCTGCTTTGTGACTACCATCCATCAGTTGTAATCTCAGATATGCTTCTTGTCTTAATATTTCCGGAGGCAGATCATCTGAGTTAGGGTCAAAAACATGGATAATTTTTTGAGTGGTTACTGTACCTTCTATATTGTCCGTCGGAACACGATTGGTATCACTATTTGAGGATTGCGTCGATGGTGGATTAACGACCACTTCGTCAACGGGTAAATCTGGCTTTTCTACTATCTTTCTGGGTATTTTTGACTCTAAGGTCTGAGTCGGAGGAGGATCATTTACGATCGGCTTTTTTACAGGTGGGGGAAATGAAGGTGGATGGTATGCATAGATCTCTGGTTCAGCAATCTTTTGGGCAATGTCTAGTAAAGACTTTGCGGTCATCGCTCGATCAACGCTAAACTTGAGACCACCGTTTTTATCTAAAATCATGAGTGTCGGAAGAAATATTACATCATAATTACGGTGGAGTTCCTTACCATGTTCAGAGTCCATATCGATACGGACGTTGACAAACTTATTGTTGAAATAAGAAGCCAGAGCTGGATCTCTAAATTCTTTTTCCATTTTTTTGCAGGGTATACACCACTGAGCATAGGTGTCTACAAATATGAGTTTATTCTGACTCTGTGCCATGTTTATGGCACTTTGCAAATTACTGATAAACCGCACACTCTGTCCAGAGCACATCGTAGCAACTAATAATAAAAAAATCGTGATCGGTTTATGAAACATCTTTTTCTCTCTACACTTTAGATTCTATCTTCTTAATAAATTTATTTATTGCACTTTTTTCTGCCTCCTTATCTGTTTTGGATAATGCCTTGGTCGCTACTTCCATGGCTTTAGACATATCATCGTTGAGAAGTAATGCATTTGCATAAGTAATAAGGTTTTTCCAATTTTCCTCATTTTTTACTTGTTGTTTAGTCGTTGTGAGGAGGAGCTCTTTTATCTGCTCATTGGATCTATATTTTGCCAGTTGATCTATTAAAGGTTTAAGTTTTTCGTTGTCTTTTTTGGCTACTTTCTTAAAGTACTCGCTGGATATAGTGGCATATTCATCGATAAGTCCTGTGCCTTTATAATAATTCATCTTTGCTTTATATCCGTATTCTTTGGCCTTCTTCTTATCATGGAAATGACTATATTTTTCTACGGCTTCATCGACTAGATCTATAATTTCAAACTCCGCACCTTTATTTACGGTTTTATCACAAGCTCTTTTGACCTTAAGCATGAGTTCGTCATGGTTGACTGTTTTCAGAATAGATTCTTTCCTAGCTATTAACTGATCGAATAGCTTACTATCTGCTTCTGTAGCGGCCTCCACTAAAAATCCATCCATTTGATTATCAGAGATACTCGGCTCTGATTTTAGATAGTCATTGCTTATCTTAAGACTTGATTTTCCGACTTTGTTTAGAGCCTGTATGTACCCGAGCACAAATTCATAATCTCTATTGCCTGCTGCATATCCTTCTTCAAAATCTACACTTCGATCATCGAGTTTTTCTACTTCATCGGCCAAAGCCAGTAAACCATCTACTTGCTGCCCTCCTACTTTTTTAAGGATGACGTCTCCATCTCCATTTATAAACATCAGCGTAGGGTATGCAGAAACGGGATATTTACTCACAAATCCCATGTTTTTCTCAGCCTCCATGTCCATTTTTGAATTGATAAAACGCTCATTGAACACTTTACCTACACTTTCTTGGGTAAATACGTTTTTGGCCATTCTTTTACATGGACCACACCATGTAGTATATGCATCAACAAAAATCAGCTTTTGTTCTTCTTTGGCTTTAGCCAAAGTTTCTTTCCATGTACCGTCATAGAACTCTATACCCTGACCGAGCATAGAACCTACAAAGAAAAAAGAGACCAAAACCGAAAATATTACTTTCATAGCTACATATTAAAACAGTATAACGAACGACATGGAGTCGTGTTACATTTTTCTAAGACTATATTGCTGATGGGAATTGAATAATGCACCCCTAAAATATAAAATTTAGCGGTAGCATTTGATAAAAAAGAGAAGCTATGTAAATTAAATTTTACTGAACCGCTTTACATAATTCTTCTTGGTCGTTTCTACAAACAAAACATAGGTGCCTGCTGAATAATTACTGAGGTCTAAGTGCAGGTTTTTTATGTTATCATCATTTAGCTCGATTTCTTGGAGCAGTCCTCCTAATTTGGTGTACACTTTTAAGGAAATTGCTTTTTCACCTTCGTCTGGGACAAATTGGATTTCTATATTGTCGAATGCTGGATTAGGCATAGCCTTGAACAGGTATTCTCGACTTTCAGTAATTTGAAGAGCGATCATATCGGAGTACTCAAATGTTCCGTCATAATCCACTTGCTTGAGACGGTAGTAATATTTTCCCTGAGTCAGATCAGCGTCATCGAAGGAATAATTGTTCAAAAGAGCGACCTCTTCTACAGATTTGACAAAAGCGACTGATTCAAACTCTATTTGATTATCTGTTCTCCGTTCGATGTAAAAACCTTCGTTATTTACTTCACTAGCAGTGCTCCATACTAGTTGGATATCTTTTTTAACTACTATTCCATAAAAGTCGATGAGCTCTACCGGTGTCGATGTCTGAAAAACACAATCTATATCGGCCTCCCATCCTGTCTCACTTACAGAATTATCAGACTCAAAAACAAAATAAAGGCAGCCTGTACTATGGGTAGAGACAAATTCTTTGCCGACATATAGGTTGTTATCACTTTGGCTAGGTACTCCCCCGTCTCCACTTTCCTCTCCACAATAATGACCCATCATGTCTGCGGAATCATCATCGCCATCATAGACCGTAAGCATATCCCAGCATCCAGTATT
>CALDEN010000048.1 GCA_937942405.1 uncultured Saprospiraceae bacterium | reverse complement strand
TTACTAATTAGTGATCAATATCACTCATTTCTCATTTAAAAATGAGATCATAAAAGAATCCCTTTTTTAAGGGAAGCCTACCTGCCGCAGGCAGGGGTTAGGGATGGGTAAGCACTACCTTCCCAGTATAAACCAACCGCTCCTTATTATCTTGCGGCAGATACTCCACATGGTAGATGCCTGATGGATAAGCACTGAGGTCCAGCTGATAAGTATCAGATGTTTTTTCTAGCTCTGTCCTGAGAATCTGTTTTCCAGTATTATCGATTATCTGTAGATGTCCAGAAGTCTGATCTTGAGGTAGATTTATAGTAAGAGGACCAGTGGTGGGATTAGGAAAAATATCTAAGTCTCTACGATAGTATACCAACTCTCCGAAGATAGATGTGATTGTAGAATCACATACTTCCTCCTCGTCGACACGGAATCTCGGAAACAAAGGCAAGTTTGCAGAACCTGCATTTTGTGGTAAAACCAATCCATTTTGAATAAAATTGCAATCGATGCCTAATTGGTTTGGCTTATTAATTACGTGATAAGACTTAGTACCACTTCCGCTGCATATATATATCTTACAATCTGGAGCTAAGGACGAAATATAAAAAGTTGTAGCAAAAGGATCTTGAGTTCCATCATAAACATCGATAAGTCGAATACCATCATTTATATCAATTTCCCAACTATCAATTTGAAAAAGTGAATCAGTTACCGGTACATACATAAATCGACTATTGGGTGACCATTCCACACTGCCAAATCGAAATTCAGTATCGTCTTTTTCATCTACATCATCAAAAATAATTACTTCTTGATGATTGCTTAATACCCCATCAGTTCTGTTAAAATCGTAGACGTGAAGATTTAAAAAATAATCGTAGTATGCCAATTTTGTACCATCGGGACTAAAACGCATAGTTCCACCACCAGCTCTTAAAAACTTAAAATGGACATCAGAAGCTTGATCTGCAAAGCGTTCTATTCCATTTTCATTAATCTGATAAGTGAGAAAAAGGCTATCGTTTTCTACAGGTTGTAAAATCCACCAATCCTTTCCATTATCGGAATATATGGCTTCCAGACAATGATTAACTGAACGACCCTCATATAGAATTGAGTCAAAATAAACAACATCTCCTCTGCCTCCATCCAAAGTCATATCCACATAAGAATGTCTAAGTTCCATGGTAATATCTTCAAACTGTCCATTGTATTTCCACGCTTTATGCACTATATAAAATCCATCTTTATATGACGGATCGGGTAAAATTTTAATATTTTGAGCCGCTGGGTAACCTCTAATACATTCTTCCCATCCGATCACTTCTCTGAAAGCATCCCAGTTAAGCGTATCTCCATGAGGCATGACTTCCTGCTCACGATTTATGACCGCACACCCATTGCTCCAAAACAAGAGATTTCCATCTTTATCGCAAATAGAGGCATTATTATTATCTATTCCGAATGCCAGATCATGTTTGACAGGAATAGCATTTTCATTCCAATCGATCATCATTCCCTGTATCCCAGGCTCCAAACTCTGATCTTTTCCTAAAAACCAAATATAATCCTGTTTTTGAGCGGAAATGTCAAGACTTATAAAAAGTGAAAATAATAAAATCCAAAACTTCATAAGTTAGTTTTAAAATTGGCTGACCTCATGGAGCTCAGCCAATTATTTTTATTTAAAAAATCATAAGTTTAACAAGCTCTTTAGATCCATCATCAAAATAAATATTTATTAAATTTAGCCCAATATGATCTGAAAGATCAATTAATAAATTTTCACTTTCCGAAAACTCTCTTTCCAACAGTAATTCCCCAACTAAGGAATATACAGACAGTTTTCCATTAGATACTTTGTCAAAATAAATATTTGTCATTCCTGTAGAAGGATTAGGAAATACTTGAGTAACCGATAAGGGATTTGAAAATCTTGAGCATTTTCTCCTTTTGGTCGAGATGGAAAAAAGAAACTAATACCAATTAAGCTTGAAAATGACGCATATTTAACATGAAATAATTCAAATATCGTCGTTAGAAATACCGGCAGGCAGGCTCGCCGTAGCTAAGGCTATGCCTGCGTTCTCAGCCTTGATCTTTAAAATATTTCATAAGCTATCTGATACGGCATTTTTAACAATAATTGGTATTACTCCTAGTCTAGAGACTCATTTTATAATAGGAATAGATTAATTCCTTATACACTGGGTTTACTTCTAGCAATTCTCTATTTCCGATGAGTATGATCTGCTCCTTGGCTCTAGTGAGGGCTACATTGAGTTTTCTGTCTATGCCTTCTGAGGATAGGGATACTAGTGACTGTAACTGATGGGTCTTGTTTACACAAAATGATAGTATAATAATGTCTCTAGATCCTCCCTGGTATCGCTCGACCGTATCTATCGATATATGGTCATGTGGGAAATCCATCTCATCGAGGATACTTTTTATCTGAGCGATCTGTGCTCGGTACGGAGTGATCACTCCGATGGATAGCTTTTGGTTTGCAGGATTTTCACTTAATTCCTTCAAGGTCATTGCGACGATGCGAGCCTCATGGATATTGGTTTTGAGATTTAGATCATCATCAGCTGGAGCATTTATAAATACACGGCGATGAGACTGCAGCTCGTTTTGATCATTAACTAGATCTGCAGATAAGCGATCTATGGTATCTATCGTTTGTAATTTACCACCATAGAAATGCTCGTTAGGGAATGACATGAGCTCCTCATGCATCCGTCCTTGTTGGAGAATCGATCCCAGTGACCAGTCCCATTTTTCCAATAAACACTTTTTATATAATCGCTCAAACAGAGAATCTCCGAGACTCACGATGCCTCGATCGATAAGCTCTGAATCTGTAACATTTATCAGTTCTTTAGATTGCTTTACTACAGCTGGGAGTTGCTTATGATCTCCGATAAGAATGAATCTCCTGAATCTACCTAGTAATCCTGATAGCATCGGGTCTAATATCTGAGAAGCCTCGTCGATCACCACTGTATCTATATCTAGTAGATCGAATAGCTCTAGCTTACCTAGTATCGAAGAGAGTGTTCCTACGACGATCTTTTTAGTTTGTATAAAGTGTTTGAGCTCTTTTCTGGTTTTATACGTACTGATCGACAACTGCAATAAGCGATCTCTGTATTCTATACCTGTCGAGTATCGAGAACCTATCCGTATATACTGCTCCTTAATATCCTCGTGAATGCTTTCTATACTTTGGCATATCTCGTCTACGGCTCTATTTGTATAAGCCAGAATCAAGATCGGTTTTTGGTTTTCTTTTAGATACTCTTCTACAAAGTTTTTGAGCATGACGCTGGTCTTTCCCGTACCAGGAGGACCCCAAAGCAGATAATAATCTTTACTGGCAATCATGGCTCCGAGTACATGGTTTTGCTGAGTCGTCAAGCCTGGTTTATGGAACTCATATACATTTTGAGGTTTTTCTGGAGCTCGATTACACAACCACAGGTCTTGCCACTGCTTATCAAATTGCAAAAACCCAAACAGACTGCGATACATCCCATTATAACTACTATCGAGATGATCGGGCTCTATGTTCCAGTAGGTGTTTTTTTCAAATATTCGTTGATTAGATTGTTTACTTCTCAGTCGGACTACGATGGATTCTGAAGATATATCTACGATCGAACATTTAAATACTTGATCATCGAGCACATCATCTTTGGAAGGATAGAGTATTCCGATGTCCCCTTTTCTGAAATTGGCCAAAGCATTGGTTTCATCAGATCGTTCTAGGACGAGTATGGGTTCTGGGAGATGGCTTCTGTTTTCTTGGATCTTCAGATTTCGCAAAAGCGAAAACCGTTGCTCCTTCTGATCCATATTATCTAACCACAGTGAGGCTAGTCCGTTGTCGGCATTTATTCCATGTTGACCGATCTTGGCAAGGTGCTGTTCTCTAGCGATGAAAGCCACCTGAGCAGTAAAGTAGGCCTTGGTCAGTTTATCTAACTGTGAGTAGGTTTTATGGAAATTCTGAATATTGTCTTTTTCAAAACCTCTAGACTCGGGAAAATAATCAGGTCTGATCAGCCCAAAAATATCGGTCTCCCCTTCTGTACATTTGGCTAGAGCTTTTTCCATCATCAGTAGACGATTACGGGTGGCTAGACTTTCGATCTGCTGGGATCGAGCACTCGGTGCAAACCGTAAGGTCTTATCTACCTGCTGAGAGTAGAGGATATAATTGGTGGTTTTGTATTTCTTTTTGTAAATGGATTTTATGATCAGATCATATAATAAGGTCTGGGTGTAGTGATTATTATTGAGTCCATAGATATTGGGCTTGAATACTTTCCCGCTTTTGAGCTCGACGATATCCATTTTGGCATTGGCATCATCTTGTTGCAGGATATCGAGTCGACCTTGGATACCGTGGTTTACATCATAAAAACTGGGCTCGATATTGATTTTATTTTTGTCGATACCGAGTTTAGGAAATTCATGATCGACTACTTTTTTGAGATTTTGATAATGGACATAGACATCTGATATCACAGCTTGTACGTACTCATCATCTTTGTTGGCCAGAGCGATGGGATACATTTTAAATATATCTGCGAGTCGGTCTTTTATTTTAAAATCTGGATCTGTAATGATCTCATCGAGTAGGTAATTAGAGATATTTCCCATGAGTAAGCCCTTGCTCATCTTTACGGGAATAAATTTTTTGAGCAAGTACAGTAGAGCTTGTACGCCTTTAGGAGCTTTATGGATTTCGGCAATAGCCGTAACATCTACGAGATAATTAGGCTCGATGATGATTCCTTGAGGGACGATGATTCCGTCTTTTTTATGCTCGACATCTATCAAGTTTACGAAGACCGGTAAGTCGTAATACCGCTCGAGCCGATTGATGGCTGAGGTAAATACTTCGTTTTTGTCAGCTACCCCGTAGAGTACTTTATACTCAAAAGGATCCTCCTCATCGGATAGGAACGTAAAACTAGAAGAATGTATGTCTACGCCCGTAATGATGCCTTTGAGATATCTCGAAAATCCGATGAGCTCCTGATCTCGAGTTCCTCTCTTTAATGCTACGAGGTCAGTGAACAGATCGACTTTTTCAATTTTATAAATAATCTCTATGGCTTCCGCCAATGCTTGTATCGCTTCATCGAGAGCGGCGATTGCTATCTTTTTTTCTTTTTCGTTAGAACGACGGAAGACATGGATATAACTGAGTATATACGAGGGCAACTCATACTTTAATCCTGCATAGGCAATTCTAGAAAACAAGGTTCCGAAATCGAGTTTTTCGGCATTGGTGCATTCCTCAAAAACGATG
>CALDEN010000047.1 GCA_937942405.1 uncultured Saprospiraceae bacterium | reverse complement strand
ATTTTAAAAATGCGAGTATCGATCCAGAGAGTGAAAATGCGACTATGGCGATTTCTATATGATCTATCTGATAAAACCATACTCCTAAGACTACAGATATCAATATTCCTAAACTTCCAGAAAGACCATTTATTCCATCGATTAAATTAAAGGCATTGATAATCACCAAAATCGTCAATAAAGTAAGAGCAATACTTAATAAATACGGAATCTCGTAAATTCCAAGAATACCCTGAAAGCTCGTAAGTATTACTTTGGCCTTAAAAATCAGGATTAGTGCGGCAAAAATCTGTCCTGCAAACTTCTTAGATGGCGACATCGGATCGATATCATCCTTGGCCCCTATCAAGAAAATGATGATAAACGAACAAAGGATATATTGCAGATCACCAAAATACTTAAAAGGTGTCCACATTATGATGGAAAATATCGTCCCGGCAAAAATCCCTATACCTCCTAATGATGGTGTACTCACAGTGTGTGAGTGTCGATCACCTGGCTCGTCCATGAGACGTTTTTTGATAGCCACACTAATAATTGAAGGAATGGCCAAAAAAGTCAGCACAAAAGAAGTAAGGAAAGCAAGTATTATATCATACATATCTACTGCAAGAATACTAGTTTTTGAGTAATCTGACCAAGTTTTAACGATTAAAGGCAAATAGAGATTAAAACCCCATGCCACCGCCTATTTTCTTACCTTTGCACTCCTTAATAAGGACCTAAGTCGTTATTTTCAAATATGTCTGATAATCTAAAAGAAAGCATTAATCTAGATCGATTACCTGAGCACATCGCAGTGATCATGGATGGTAATGGTAGATGGGCAAAGAAAAAAGGAATGCCGAGAGTTTTCGGTCATAGAAGTGGTGTCAAAGCAGTACGAGAAATCACAGAAGCCGCCGCAGAAATAGGGGTTAAATATTTAACACTCTATGCATTCTCTACCGAAAACTGGAATCGACCTGCATTAGAAGTAGATGCTCTTATGACTCTTCTCGTAAAAACCATCAAGGAGGAAGTAAAAACACTCAATAAAAACAACATCCGTCTCGAAGCCATCGGTGATCTTTCTAGACTGCCTGAAAAGAGTCATATGGCTCTAAAAGAAGCTATAAAAGACACCAGTTCTAATACTAGAATGACATTAATACTCGCTTTGAACTACAGTTCGAGGTGGGAAATCGTTAATAGTACGAAACAAATTGCCGAAGCGGTAAAGTCCGGTAAAATGGAGATCGAAGATATAAATGCAGAAACCTTTAGTGCTCATTTGGCTACAGCCAAAATTCCAGATCCAGAGTTACTCATACGTACGAGTGGCGAAAAAAGAATCAGCAACTATCTCTTATGGCAACTGGCCTACACAGAGTTGCATTTTTTGGACCTATTTTGGCCGGATTTTAGAAAGCAGCATTTGTATGAGTCTATTCTCGACTTTCAAAATAGGGAAAGACGATTTGGTAAGACGAGCGAGCAGCTTACTTAAATATTAGTTAAAGAACCTTTAATCAGAGATAGTGATCGACATAAGCAATAAACTTGTTCATCAGAATATAGGAATTATGAAAAATTTGAAGCTACTTTTTATTTCCGTAGCTATGTGTTGGGGATATAGTGCTACAGGACAAGATTCTTTAAGTATATATGATTATACCCAGAAAGGAAAGTATGAAATAGGAGGAGTAGATGTCATCGGTGCCGAAACCCGTGATAAAAATGCGATACGATCCATTACAGGCCTAGGAGTAGGACGGACGATAGAGATTCCTGGAACTGATATTCCACTAGCGATAAAATCATTATTGAGACTACAGTTATTTGAAGATGTACAGATCATACAGAAAAAAACAGCAGGGGATGTCGTATTCCTAGAGATACGCCTTACTGAACGGAATACACTTTCTCGATACTCGTACCGAGGAGTCAAAAAATCATTACACGATGACCTTAATGACATCGTAACTGGTATCCTTTCTAAAGGAAGCATCGTTACTAATGATCAAAAAGAGCTCTGCAAGATCAAAATCAAAGATTACTTTGCTGGTAAAGGAAATCTCGACGCCGAGGTAAAAATCGATGAAGTCGTAGATACGGATAAACCAAATGCAGTCAGACTGGTATTCGACATAGATAAAAAAGAACGAGTAAAAGTCGAGGGAATTTACTTTTTAGGGATCGATGAGGTTTCTGGTCGTAAGCTCAGAAAATCAATGAAAAATACCAAACAGAAAGGGACCCTCTTCAAAAAAACCAAATATGTAGAAGCAGACTATGAGATGGACAAAGAAAGTATCATCAACTACTACAATAAAAATGGTTTTAGAGATGCTAAAATTGTAAAGGATTCGCTCTGGAGAAATGCTCTCGGAGATCTTATGGTTATGATCACTATCGATGAAGGAGAACGTTATTACTTCAGAGATATCGGCTGGAAAGGAAACTCTAAATACACAAGTGATCAATTGACACGAGTCCTCGGTATCGTAGAAGGCGATGTGTTCAATCCAGAATTGCTAGAAAATAGATTGCGTTTTTCACAAGACGGTAGAGACATCTCTTCTCTTTATTTAGATGATGGATATCTATTTTTTGAGGTAAATCCTGTGGAAACCGCGGTAATTAACGACTCCATAGACTTAGAAATGAGAATCTATGAAGGACCACAAGCGACCATCGCTAATGTAACAATCGAAGGTAATGATCGAACTAACGAACATGTAATCCGTAGAGAATTAAGAACACGACCAGGAGAAAAATTTAGCAGATCCCAAATAATCAGATCTCAAAGAGAAATTATCAATCTAGGGTACTTTAATCCAGAAAATCTAGGAATAGAAACTCCCGTAAACCCTCAAAGAGGGACGGTAGACATAAACTATAAAGTAGAAGAGCGTCCGTCAGATCAGCTAGAATTATCAGCAGGTTATGGAGGAGCGAGTGGACTACTCGGTACCCTCGGTGTTACATTCAATAACTTCTCTGTAGCCAATATCAAAAAAAGAGAGACATGGAGCCCGCTGCCTCAAGGTGATGGTCAGAAATTATCTGTACGTCTACAATCCAATAGTAGATTTTTCAGATCTGGAAACCTATCCTTTACAGAACCATGGTTAGGAGGTAAGAAGAGACAATCATTTACTGTAGGTGGACTATTCTCAGCCTTCGATTACTCAGACTTTGCAGCAGGATCACTGAACATATATAGAGTCTATGCCGGTCTAGGATCGCAGCTTAAGTGGCCAGATGATTTCTTTTCTAGAAATACTACAGCAACTTTTGAGTTTTTAAATATGGATAATTATGCTCAAGGAAGATTCTTTGTGGATCTACCGGGTGGCAATGCCATAAATATTACAGACGGTAACTTTAAAAATTTCTCTATAAAGCAAGTATTTACCCGTAGTTCAGTAAGTGAGCCTATCTATCCTAGAAGAGGGTCCAGAATCTCTCTTACGATGCAGTTTACGCCTCCTTACTCATTATTTAGATCAGATGATTTCTGGGAATGTGATGATGGTTGTGTAGCTGGGATAAGAGCAGATCTTATACGTACTGGAGGTCCTCGTTTTACGGTGACATCAGAAGCTCTTGCAGATGCAGTAAATCGGAAAGAACTGGCTACTAAGCATGAGTGGCTAGAATATCACAAATGGAGAGTAGATGCAGAGTGGTACTATAATGTGGTTAATAAATTAGTGATCGCGGCTAGTGCCAAAATCGGAATATTGGGCTCATATAATAATGATATCGGTTATTCCCCATTTGAGCGATTCGAACTAGGAGGTGATGGATTATCTAATCAGTCTGTAGGTATCACAGGTAAAGATATCCTTGCATTGAGAGGATATGAGACTACCGATATAGAACAAAATAATACAGGGGGAGCCACCGTATTTAATAAGTATACCGTAGAATTAAGATACCCTTTATCACTGAACCCTAATTCATCCATTTACTTCCATACGTTCTTCCAAGGAGGAAATTCATGGGGAGACTTTAGAGAATTTAATCCATTTGAGCTCAAAAGATCTGCTGGATTTGGTATGAGAGTATTTTTACCGATGTTCGGTTTATTAGGATTCGATTATGGACTCGGACTGGATAAAAATCTACCTACTGGTACAGCCTTAGGTAACTATGGTAAATTTAGTATTGTATTAGGATTTGAACCAGATTAAGCTTAAACGTAAAACACCTAACTTTAATCTTCTGTTAAAATATGGCGATTTACTATCGTATAGATATATTTGTCGTCCTTAAAGAAAATTACTTATCGCACATGAAATTATTAAAATCAATTATAGCATCTTTTTGCTTCGTTCTACTTTTAAGTACAGGCTTAAGTGCTCAGAAATTTGGGTATGTTAATTCTACTCAGTTATTAGTGGATATGCCAGACGTGAAAAGTGCTGACACCCAACTAGAAACGTATCAAAAACAACTCGTTTCTAAAGGAGAAACCATGGTTAAGAATTTTGAACAGAAATACCAAGCTTATATGCAAAAAGCAAATGAAGGGGTATTATCTAAGATCGAAATGCAAAAAGAAGAGGGAGGATTAGCGACAGAACAGCAAAACATACAGAAGTATGAATTAGAGGTTCAGCAAAAACTTATGGCTAAGAGAGAAGAATTGTATAAGCCTATACTGGCCAAAGTACAAGCAGCAATCGATGCTGTAGGTGCTGAAGGTGGATATACTATGATATTCGATACGAGTACAGGTTCTATCCTCCATGCAGATGCTTCAGAAGACCTTACTTCTCAGATCAAAGCAAAACTCTAAGAGTTTTAGAGGTTTTACTTTTTTGGCTTTAAGCCCTTAAAAAAGAATTAATCATATGGCGATCCACTACAGCGAGTAGTTGATCGCCATTTTTTATTGCTGCGATGGACCAGCCCTCTTGATTCATTGTTGTAAATACGGTTTCTAGATTTTCCCGGGAATCAAAATATCCAAAGCTGGAAGACATAATATCTCTCAATAATAGATCTTCTGCGACATCTGATCGCTGCATATATTCTTGTAGAAATAACTCCGGCAAAGCTCCGACTGGGTTTTGATTTTCATCAAATACCAAAAAATTACGGGCTACTCCAGTTTTATAAAAATGAATGGCTTTGTGAATCGTATCCGTACTAAATAGCATCGTATAGTTGGGTTCCATAATGGTCGATAGGTCTGCATCTATTAGCTTTCCTTTGAGCTTTACTTGCTGCATCTCCATAGTGGCCATATAGAAAATAAAGACTCCTATAAAACCCAGTGTCGGATGATTTATCCATATCGCCAATCCGATAAAACAAACTGCCAATACCCGACCTATAATACTTGCAATTTTGGTGGCTTTTACCCTGCCCCATTTCATAGCCAGCAGTGCTCTCAATATCCGACCTCCATCCATCGGAAATGCAGGTACTAGATTGAAAACAAATAAAGCAATATTGATTATAATGACGAGACCTAGGAAACTTTCAAAATCTCGAGGGAGCAATTCAAAATCGGCAGAGATAAAGTCCTCTTCAAAAATGACATAAAAGAGTATGCTTAACAAAATGGCCAATACAACATTTACTAAAGGGCCTGCTATCGCGATAACGAGTTCTTTCCATGGCTTATCGGGCATGGCTTCCATCCTAGCTACACCACCGATCGGCGATATAATAATATCTCTCGTTATGACACCATATCTCTTAGCTGCTAGAGCATGTCCATATTCGTGGAAGATTACACATACAAATAAACTGAGTACATAAGCCGAAAACCAAAGCACAGAAGAGAGCACCATTCCTTGTGTTACTGCTGCATAAATGATAAACAACACCACAAACCCAAAAGTCCAGTGTACATAGATAGGAATTCCGGCATAGGTTCCTAGGTAAAGAGATTTACCCATCTAGCCTTCTTTAATGATATTCATCAGGGTTCTAAAAGCCACATATTTATCTTTATATCTGGCTGCATGCTCTTGTTGCAATCCTTTGGCATGATCTAACTGATACGACTGAAAGGTATCCATATCTGGAGATACATACTGGATCGCAAAGGTCCTACCCTCGTTCTCTTCCTCGATGATCTCTGAAATCTTGTATTCTTCAAATTTACTGGTCGCCATCACATCTGGGATGTGCACCTCTTGCATCCATTGCAACCATTCTTCGCAGAATTCATTGAGGATTTTGACCGTAACGTTATAGAGTATTTTTTGAGCCATGTTCTATTGTATATTATCTCCTCTGAGTTCTCTGTACTTTTTCCGAGCATCTACCGCCAGGGTACTATTGGAATAATCTAAGAAGAGCATTTTATATAACTCTTCTGCCTTATCTAATTGCTCGAGCTGTATCTCGTAAAGCGAGGCCAGTTGATAGATGGCATTATCACATCTGATTTCCTCATTATGTTTTTCTATGATCGTTTTGTACGAGCTGATCGCTAGATCGTACTCCTTTTTCTTGACATAGATTTGAGCTTTTTTATACAAGATGTCATCTAGTAATGTATGCTCCGGATAGACCAATGCTATAGAATCTAACTTTTGGAAAGCTCGATCATATTTATTTTGAAAGATCAGTAAATCTGCATCTGCAAACATTCTTAGCGGAACATCTGTCGTATCGAGTCCCATATTATCCATAATAAACACAGACATATCTATAGCATCATTAGATATGAGTCTAGTGGTCGCTGCTTTTAATATATCAAACTGCTCTTGGGCCCATTCAAAATCTCCGTTGTAATACGAAAACATGGCATTTTTAAATCGGGCCTGTTCTCCCAATTGTTCTTCCTTAAAATCTTTGTCTACTTGAGAGTATAATAGGGTCGCTTCCCATATCTCCCCTTGGATGAGGTAATAATCCGCCAGCTTTAGTTTTGCTCTGGCTCGTACCGTTTTATTAATGCCTCTCAGTTCGATGATGTCTTCTAGAATCGTAATTGCACTAGACACATCGTCCATATAATAAGCCCTCAATTCTGCAAAATCGAGCATCACCCATGCAGTCTGTGTATTACGACCAAATTC
>CALDEN010000046.1 GCA_937942405.1 uncultured Saprospiraceae bacterium | reverse complement strand
CCCAATGATCGCTCATCACTTGGATGGGGAGGTAAGATTGCCGATCTAATGTATGAGTCCAATACCAATCAGAATATATCCATGAATATCTCCTTGTCGGGAAGTAATACCTTTCAGATAGGCAATTCATTTGCAGAGTTTTCTATTCATCCCGAATATGGTGTCTCCAGAATATTGGGATATTCAGATAACTGGCAATCTGCTCAACTTAGGGCTCAAGCTATAGATAACATGCTGGATGCTCACCATTCAGATATTTTTAAGAAATCTTATATCGATGTCCTTAGAAATGCTAAAAATGGTAGTGAAGATTTTGTCACAGCTTTAGATAATGTTACGCCATTTAATACACAGTTTTCGCTCAATGATATTTCTCAAAGTATGCATATGATCGCTAAGACTATACGATCGAGAGAGGTATTAGGTATGAAGCGACAGATTTTCTTTGTAGACTTTAACGGATGGGATCACCATGACGAGGTACTTCAGAGCCAGAATGAAATGCTAGGTATCGTAGATGCCGCTCTAGGCGAATTTAAAGCTGCAATGGATGAGATAAACATGAACGATTGTGTCACGACATTCGGTGTGTCAGAGTTTGGAAGAACACTCACCTCTAATGGTAACGGAACAGATCATGCCTGGGGAGGGAATGTGTTTGTAATGGGAGGAGCCGTAAAAGGAAAAGACATCTATGGTACATTTCCATCACTAGAACTCAATTCAGAACTGGAGATCGGAGGAGGAGTACTCATACCAACCACTTCTACGACCTCGTATTTTGCTGAGCTATCTAAATGGTTCGGTGTATCCAATACGGACCTGCCGATCATCTTACCCAATGTAGGTAACTTTTACAATACTGCAGGTACTGACCTTCCGATAGGATTTATGGATATATAAGCCCGTTTTGTTTCATGAACGCAGCAAAGATATCTATGTATATTATCCAAATTGCCGTACTCAGATACTAAGTCTAGTTCAAAATTCCATAATATCTAAAACAGAAAAAACAAACTCCCTTCTCTTCATAAGAGAAGGGCTGGGGATGAGTTCGCATCATCAACAATTTCACTGCCCCATACATTTAATACCTTAACAAAACATCTTAGCCCTCCAATCGTTATTACAAAAAAAAATCAACGATGAAAATCACCAACATCGCCAGTTGGATTATACTACTAGCTACTGGGTTTTATTTAGGAAGCTCCTATACAGTATGGAATCGAGACCATGAGGAAAAAGTAGAAAAGCAAGAAAGTAGCACAGAAATAAAACAACGACCCAATCTCAGTCGAGCCATAGCACCAGTTGCAGTAATTACCACACAGGAAAAAGCTACGATAGATCTTTTTGAAAACTCTGCTCCCTCAGTTGCCTTTATAACCTCAAAGGGCTTGCAGCAAGATCGCTATTCTAGAAGAGTATATGAGGTGCCCGCAGGGACAGGATCAGGATTTATCTGGGATACGCTCGGGCATATCGTGACGAACTTTCATGTCATCAAAGAAGGTCAAAAATGGGAAGTCACCTTATCTGATCAGACGATCTGGGATGCAGAGCTCGTCGGTTATGAGTCTCGTAAAGACCTCGCAGTACTCAAAATAAATGCACCTCTAGATAAACTTAAGCCGATACCTGTGGGTACTTCCTTTGACCTCCGAGTAGGACAATCGGTCTATGCTATCGGCAATCCATTCGGGCTAGATCAGTCGCTGACCACAGGGATCGTCAGTGCACTAGGTAGAGAAATAGAATCCGTAGCTCGGATACCGATCAGAGATGTGATACAGACAGATGCCGCGATAAACCCCGGAAATTCTGGAGGCCCCTTATTGGATTCATCCGGTAGATTGATCGGGGTCAATACGGCCATCTATAGTCCTTCTGGAGCAAGTGCAGGCATCGGTTTTTCTGTGCCGGTGGATATTGTAAATTGGGTAATTCCGGACTTAGTCAAATTTGGAGAAGTACAGAGACCTGTGATCGGTGTAGAGCTGGTACCTGAGCAGTATATGGATCGATGGGGTTTTGAGGGTGCCATGATAATGGACTTGATCCCCGGTGGAGGAGCTGAGAAAGCAGGTTTATTGCCTACTAAACAGAACCCGCAGGGAAATGTACGGCTGGGAGACATCATCACCCACCTGGAAGGAAATGCCATTGCTTCTAACTATGATCTTATGCTGACCTTAGAGAAATATAAACCAGGAGATACGGTCGCTGTAGAGATCTTACGAGAAGACCAGAAAATGGAACTTTTTGTTGAATTGGGATCTTCTTTGTAATTTTTTTTTCTGAGCTAATGGGGGTATCTCTAAAGTGGGGCGTATTAGGAGTGTACTAAGACATTAGAAGTATGAAAACTAAACTAACTCCAACAGATATCGATCAAATCAAATTATTCGATGTGCTATCTACGCTACAGCGAGAAGAAATTTTAAACAATAGTAGTCTTTACAATTTTGAAAAAAACGAAAGAATCTACGGAGATAGTGAAGACATAAAGTTTGTCTATCTCGTAAGAGAAGGCTCCGTAAAGGTAGGGATGAATGCATCTAATGGCAAGACACTTATTAAGAACATCATATATAAAGATGAGCTCTTCGGCGAAAACATTTTTACACCGATGACTCAGCGGTCAGAATTTGCTGAAGTTTTAAAAACAGCCATCGTATTAAAGATTCCATCTTATATTTTTAAGAAAATTGTTGCTTCGAACCACCTGTTTGCACAAAAAATAACCCAAATTATAATACAACGACTCCAGAATTTAGAAGAACGACTCCAGTCTTTTGTATTTAAAAAAGCCAAAGCACGAATTGTAGATTTCATAAAGAAGACCGCCACTCTAAAAGGTGTCAAGATAGGAATCGAGGAAGTGCTGATCCATCATGGGATGTCTCACAAAGAGATAGCCTATCTCACAGATACCTCTCGACAGACGGTCGCTAGAGTACTGGGTGAGCTTAAAAATGAGAACCTTATTCATTTTAGCCCACGTAAACCGAGCAAAATATTGATTCGGAATATGATGGCATTTGGATAGTCCAGATGGTATAGATAAATAGTTTTTCAAGTTTATAAAAGTTTTTAATTGTTGGCTCTAGCCCTGGTATACCATTGTGTATACTGGGGCTTTTTCATTTTTTGTAAAGAACTCTTATTTTTGCACCATGGGAAGAGCATTTGAATTCAGAAAAGCCAGAAAATTCAAGAGATGGGATAAGATGGCAAAGACGTTTAGCCGATTAGGCAAGGACATCGTTATCGCTGTTAAAGAAGGCGGATCAGATCCAGAAAGTAACTCGGCACTTAGAGCAGTTATTCAAAACTGTAGAGCAGCTAATATGCCTAAGGCAAACTATGAAAAAGCCATAAAAAACGCATCTAGCAAGGATACTTCTGATTATAAGAAAGTAAATTTTGAAGGATATGGTCCTCATGGAGTGGCCGTAATCGTAGAAGCCGCTACAGATAATAATCAAAGAACAGTCGCTAATGTCAGATCATATTTCAATAAGTGCAATGGCAGCATGGGGACTACAGGAAGTGTTTCCTTTATGTTTGACCATAACTGTCACTTTAAGATTCCCGCAGAAGGGATAGATGTCGAGGAACTCGAGTTTGAACTGATCGATCATGGTGCAGAGGAAGTCTTTGCTGAGGGGGACCAGATCATTATTTACGGAAGCTTTGAAAGTTTTGGTTCTATACAGTCGGCATTAGAGACCAAGTCGCTCACCATTGTGTCGAGTGGATTTGAACGGATTCCACAACAGACCAAGGAATTGACAGATGCTCAAGTAGAGGATATGGAAAAGCTCCTCGAAAAAATAGAAGAGGACGACGATGTCCAGAATGTTTATCACAACATGGGTTAAA
>CALDEN010000045.1 GCA_937942405.1 uncultured Saprospiraceae bacterium | reverse complement strand
GCAGAGCTTCATCAAGGTAGAATTTGGGTAGAATCTACATTGGATAATGGAAGTAGATTCCGCTTTACGATTAAGAAAAAATGAAAATGAAAAAAAAATTAACCAGCATTCTATTAATCGATGATGATAGAATAACCAATTTTCTTAATGAAACCATCATCAAAAGTCATGGCTGTTGTGAAACAATAATAGTAAAAACAGATGGTCAAAAAGCAATAGACTTTTTAAAAGGAATCACCACAGACTATGCACAATGTCCTGAATTAATTTTCTTAGACATTAATATGCCCTATGTAAATGGATGGGAATTTTTAGAACTATACAAAGAATTACCTCAAGAATTACGTAGTAGAATAACGATCGTAATGCTATCATCTTCAATGAATAAATACGATAAAGAACGAGCAGAGAAAATGGATGAAGTTGCAGAGTTCAGAAATAAACCATTAACTAAAAATATTCTGGGAGAAGTTATCGATAAATATTTTCAAATCTGATTAGGAATCCTATTTCCAATTACGATTTAAAATTCATACCCTCCTTTTCCATCAGACTAAAAACACAAACAAGTATGTATTTCAGAACAAAATCCAGCTGCCAACTGCATATTACCAAGCGAATAATTAGAAAAATCAGCAGAAATTTAGGATCCCACTCACTTAATTTTCTTTTATATTCATGAGTATTTAATTGTACTTATTAATCGAACAACCATTTACAATGTCCATACTTAAGGTAATTACTGGTATACTTCTACTATTTAGTTCTGTTTTTCTTTCTGCTCAAGAAGATATCATATCCTCTAAAAACCTGCACAAAGACTTTAAAGAGTTTAAAAAACTAATCGAAATTCATCCTGATCCCTTTACCAATACCTCAGAAGAAGAGTTCAATAAACAGCTAGATTCTATAGAAGAATCATTAGAAGAATCGATGCCTTTGCTAGATATTTACAAAAAATTATCTGCTCAAGTAGCATTGATAAATGATGGACATAGTGCCGTATACCTACCAGAAAAATGGATGGAAAACCAACGCAAAGAATACGGGGCATTCCCACTGGATGTGCACTTAACCAATGAAAATGAGCTCTATGTTCTTAAAGATTATAACGATAAGGCTGTTGCCAAAGGAGTCAAAATAACAAAGATCAATGGGATAAGCGTAGACAGTTTTATAAATTATATCGATCCCTACATCTCTTATGAACTTAAGCATTTCCGAAATACTAAAATTGAAAGAGATTTTGAAATGTATTTATACTTGGCTTTTGGCAAATCCCAAAATACGCTCATCCACTACTTTACAAACCAAGATGAACAAGTAGTCCTAAGTAATATCCCATTGAAAAAATGGAAGAAATTAAAAAAAGAAAATAGGACCATAAGAGAACAAAAAATCGCTAAAGGCAAACCGTATGATTTTCAAGACTTAGGCAATGGAATCGGACACTTGAGTATTTTCTCTTTTAGTGTTTCTAACTATGCTTCTTATCGTCAGTTTTTAATCAGAACTTTTAAAGAAATTGAAGAAAAAGAAATTCACTCGCTTATTATCGATGTACGAGGCAACTTTGGTGGATGGCCCAAAGTATCATCCTATCTACTGCACTACCTCACTGAAAATTATTTTAAAACAATGGCAAAATCAAGTTTTAAAATCAGCGAGCCAGTTAAAAACAATTTTCGAAGCATGATAAGAAAATATAACAATGGACGGAACATGCTATTTTCTAAAACATTGCACTATATAGATATAAATGAAGCTATTCATGGAAAAGTCAATACGTATATCAATGAAGAATCGTTTTTTAACGAACGCCCCATTCCTAAAAATTACGAATTTACAGGGGATATATATCTTCTCACTAATAGAGATTCTTACTCGGCGGCATCCAGTTTTGCAGCAACGGTACAGTGTTATCAATTAGGATCGATTATCGGAGAGGAGACCGGAGGCACCCGGATATTTAGAGCCAATGCTGTTATGAATCAATTAAGTAAAACCGGAATAAGAGTACGTTTTTCGACCACTATAGAGTACTGTACCTGTTATGACCAAGAAATGCAAGGAGTTACCCCCAATGTGGAATTTAGACCTTCTATTCTCGATATTGTCAATGGATTTGACTCTCAACTCAATTTTACACAGCGTATAATTAGAAAAGTCAGAAGAAACTAAACATCACCGTCACTTAATTATAAAACATATTGAATCTTAAACTAAACTATTGTTTTCTCCTTTTTTAGTTCCGTAAATTGTGCAAAAAATCCACCACGATGAAACTAGGAAATTACGTTTACGGAAATTGGGTAGAAGGAGATGGCGAGGGTAATCCATTATATAATGCAGTAAATGGTGAGCAGATCGGATTGGCAACAGCCAAAGGAATAGATATCGCCAAAGCTCTAGAATACGGCCGTACAGTAGGGAGTCCCGCTTTACGCAAAATGACATTCCAAGAAAGAGGAATGATGCTCAAAAAGCTCGCTCTCTATCTCACTAGGATCAAAGACAAATACTACGACATCAGTTATAAAACAGGTGCGACTAAATCAGATAGCTGGGTAGATATCGAAGGAGGCTTCGGAAATCTATTTGCCAATGCTTCTCTACGTAAAAACTTCCCTAATCAGACCTATGCTGTAGATGGCGATCCGATAGACCTCTCAAGAGGAGAAAAATTTATGGGGCATCATATCCTCGTTCCCAAAAAAGGAGTAGCGATACATATCAATGCATTTAATTTTCCCGTATGGGGAATGTTTGAGAAGTGTGCAGTAAACTGGATGGCAGGTGTAGCAGCAGTTGTAAAACCTGCAACAGCCACCTCGTTTCTTACTGAGGCAGTCGTAAAAGATGTCATCGCATCAGGAATACTGCCCGAAGGTGCTCTACAGCTCATCTGTGGATCTGCCCGTAACATACTCGATACCGCAGGTTCTCAAGACGTCGTAACTTTTACCGGATCTGCGACTACCGGACGATTACTTAAATCACATCAACGTATCATCAACGAGTCTGTCCCCTTCAATATGGAAGCCGATAGTCTCAATGCTTCTATACTCGGAATGGATGCCCGACCTGGTACTCCAGAATTCAATCTATTTATCAAGGAAGTTCGTAAAGAAATGACGACTAAGTCTGGACAAAAATGTACAGCCATACGTCGAGTCATCGTACCAGCAGACTTAGTAGAAGATGTACAAATCGCTCTAGGAAAAGCCCT
>CALDEN010000044.1 GCA_937942405.1 uncultured Saprospiraceae bacterium | reverse complement strand
TCTGGTCCGGTAGGCGGATCTATGATGTCAGTATCCTCTCTACACGAGAATAATAATGTGATGAGTAGTAAAAAGAAGCCTAATTTTTTCATTGTTTATTTTGTTAATAATGGTGATGTTAATCTAGGTCGCTACACGTGTTGGACTCTTGTACATTATTAAAAGAAGATGAACTGCTGAAAAGCTGCATAGTGACCTATTTTTTTTGATTTATATCAAAATAGCCTCGTCGTAGATATTCGATTGTTTGTAGCGATTCCCATTTTTTGTAAATGCTTATGATCAAATTCAGAGGTGCTCGGAATAGCTTTAAGTAATCCTAGTTCTTTCTAACATAACTAAATTCACTTCTGAGAATCCATTGCTCAGAATCTTTAAATTGAACTTCTTTTTTACTGGAATAACTTTTATCCGATAGAAGATAGCTGTTGCGGATCAATGCTTTCTTGCCATCATCTTTGCCGCTATACTGGGTAATGATTTCTATAGTTCCTGTATTGAGCTTCTTTCGAGAGATGACATTGCGTTTGTTTAATAAGAGGCCATCTTTCGAGATGTTTAATTTAGCTGAATCGTTAGCCTGGGTTTCATTGGGGTATATATTGTTGATGATAAGCTGATAGTCATCCTTGCCTTTTTCTACTAGTAAGTTTGCAGGCATGGTATATGGTTTGTTGGATTGGTAATCGAGATATGTGAGGGATCCATTCCATTCGCCTATGAGTAATTTTAAGTCTTCCGTTTCTATGCCGACTGTATTAAGATTAATGTCTTGTGATTTGCAGGTGATGAGGGATAGGATAATAAGGATAAAGTAAAATCTAGATTTCATAGTTGCTTGTGTTTATTAACTTATGTTCAATAAGTCTATTTAGATAAGCTCAATGTATGAAAAAAAAAGAGGCTATCTCTATTTGAGAAGGCCTCTTGGGATTTCTTTTATTGGGAGATGTCTACTTTACTGTCGTATGCTTTGATCGTTATTTTAGGAGCTCCTTTTTTAGTCTTATTTGCTTTACCTTGAACATTTAAAACAGAACTGCTTTCGTCTTCATGTGTATAATCATGATGGAAATCTCCTCCAAAATCTAATGAGCCATATTTTGTGTCAGCATCTAGATAGAAGCCAGCCTTGGGAGGAATCGGGAATTTAAATGTGGAGTATTTTAAATCTACATCTACACTCTTAAATTCAGTCACTGGATTGAGCACATATATGTCATCGTCATACGAGGACATTACGATCATGGCTCCAGTAAAGTGATCGATATATACTTCTGAGTATTTGCTCTCTTTGATGGTCAGATCGACTAAAGAATTAACTTCAAAATTATCATCATGCATTCGTAAAGAAGCCTCTTTTATATCTTCGAAAGTAAATGAACCATATTTGCTTTTTAATTTGAGCTTCTCTCCATTTTTGCCTTTGATATCTGTATCATGACCATCAATGTCTGCTGTCCCAAAGGAGTGCATTAATAAATTACTGTATTTTGCCTCGAGCATAAATTCTTCTTCTACTGATCCCATTTTGATCTCATCATCATAGCTAAACAAACTTAGTGAGTTAAAGTCTTCGCAGTTTATATTGGAGTATTTACTATGAAGTTTTACATTGTGAGCACTTCCTGAGTTGTATTTGGAGTCGTATATATCGATATCTCCATCTTTGAACGCACCGATGTTTACGGAGCCGTATTTTAGTTCTAGGTTTAGATTTCCATCTATGTTATCGCCTTTAAGCTTTCCTGAATATAAAGAGACGGATAGATCGCAAGCAAGGTCTGAAAATGAGACATCGTGGTATTTGTTGTCTGTAGATAGTTTTGCAATCTTAGGAATATAGAGCACCATATCTACTTCGAGCTCTTCGATATCATTTGCAATCGTTCGATCTTCAAATTTGATTTTGTTGGAATTGTGGAATAGGGTATTTATCTGACTCCAACTTTTGATCTGGTCGTCAGAGCGTACATCTATGATGTTGCCGCTATTTTTTATATCTAGAGTGAAGTGATCGAATACCTTTTGTATCTCAGTAGCGTTGTCACCTCTCACAGTCAAGTTTACCTCTAATTTGGCCTCCGAGCCATCTATCTGCACGATCCGTATGTTTCCACGTCTATTATGGAGGTTTATCTCAGTCGACTCATTTGTGGTAAATGTTTTTTCATAGGTTTTTGTTTCCTCATTTACTCCTGTGTTTGCTTGTGCAGTATAACAAGAGGAGAGTATAAATAGTAGGGCGATAAAATAATTACATTTCATGTCTGTTATTATTTTCATTTTGAGATTTTTTTTCATTTTCAAATAAGAGTAATTCTAAAATTTTGGCTTTACGTTCGTAGTTTTTGAAAAGCGTACGCATAAGTTCACTTGAATCTCCATATAGTTCAAAGTCTTTTTCAAAAGCTTCACTATTGTTTTCTAGCTCTTTGAGTTCATTGAATAATTCTATGTATTCGGACTCTTTTATGTCGGATGCTTCGATGAGCCTTTCTTTGTCAGCCACCATTTTTATGAGCTTTTGATGTTCTGACTGATATGTAGGGGAGTTCATGACAAAGTGCTCGAGGCGATTAAGCTTTTGATTTGTTTGATAGCTGTTGTACCACATTGCAGTGAGCAGTATCATCATAAAAGCCACTAGGGCGATCCACTTAAAGTGCGATGGTCTGTCTTGCTGTGTAGCTGTCGAGATATCATCCCAGATATGATCTAGTTGAGGTGATTCTACCTCATCAAATTCATTTCGATTTTTATCTATAAAGTCCCTAAGTCTATCATTATTCATGGTCCAAGGATTTTAGTTCTTTTTGTAAAAGCAATCTTCCACGCTGGTATTGACTCTTACTTGTGGATTCACTTATGTTTAAGGCAGTTGCTATTTCTCTATGTTTATATCCTTCAAATAGGTAAAGATTCAGTATCGTTCTACAGCCTTGCGGCAAAATTTTGATCGCTTTATGGATGGTCTCTACATTATACTGTATCCCTTCTTCTACGGATGGCATCTCCACTGGAAACTCCTCAATCGAGTAAAAATCTATCGGCCTGTCTTTACGGAGATGATTCAGTGCAGTATTTATACATATTCTTTTTATCCAAGCTCCTAGTGTCGATTTGTTTTCAAATCGCTTAAGGCTTTGGAATACTTTTATGAACGCATCTTGGAGTATGTCCTCAGCATCAGCCTTGTAAGGCACCATCCGTATGATCGTATGATACATCGCCTTTGCATAGGTATCATATATACATCGCTGTGCTTTAGTCTTGCCCTGAATACATTGCTGTATCAGTTTTTGCATTTCTAAAGTTTGATCGATGTTAGGCATTTGATGATTGCGTCTATTGTAAAGACCCGACTACATCGGAATAGTTGGAATTGCTGCCAAATTATTTTCAGATTGTATGACTAGCACAATTAATGGACTAGGCTTCGAGTTTAAATTATTTAGAACCATGCTCTTTTCTGAGTTTATCACAACTCATACTACGAATATTAATTTTAAAAAATAAATTACAGAAGAATTGTAACCTTTTCATAAATCGCAAGTATTCCTTAATAGAGAGACTAACAATTGGAACGAACGGACGAAAACATAATGCTGAATGTCAAATCTGGAAAAATAAGTGAAGCTGCACTTCTTTTTGATAGATATCAATTGCCAATATTTAACTATTTCCTAAGCTTGAATAGGAATAGAATGTTGGCAGATGATCTTACGCAGAATGTTTTTGAAAAAATGATTAAATACAGTTCTTCCTACAATGATCAGAGAAAATTTAAAGCATGGCTATTTACAATTGCAAGAAATGTCAATAATGATGAATACCGAAAAAAAGTGCCTTCTGAAAGGAGTGAGGAATTTTGCGAGATTAAGAGTGAGGCCAATAATGCTCATGAGCTGATGGAAAAGTCAGAAAAAAGTCAACAATTGATGGCGGCGATTAATTTGTTGCCGGACATTGAGAGGGAAATCATTGTTTTGACAAAATTGCAAAAACTTAAATTTTCTGAAGTAGCTGACATCATAGGGATGAACGAAAATACCCTAAAAGTAAAGTCGCACAGATGTATGAAAAAGTTAAGATCGATTCTTATAAATGATATTAGATATGAATATTGAACATTTAGAGGATAAAATGATAGCCGCCTTAGAGGGCGAATTAAGTGCCACGGAGTATAATGCTTTGATGGATACTATAGAAACGGATAAGGAATTAGGGCTTTTATGGAAGAGCTATGAATCCATGTATTCGGATCTAAATAAACTAGAAATGGTACAGGTGTGCCCTGAGTCAAAATCTAAATTCACCGAGTTTTTAGACAAAGAAATAAGAGCTACGCAAAGTGGGAAATCACCATCTAGCTCAAAAATAATATCACTTGTAGATTGGAGAAGGTTGTCAGCGATAGCAGCAATTTTTATTGGAGCGATTTTTATCTGGAACATGGGAGAGGGGAGTTTAGATAATGGAGGTACTCTAGGAAATGAAAAAACGACTTTTGCTCAAGCAATGCAGGGTAGCTCATCTACAGAAAAGATTAAAGTGATCCGAGTAAGCTATGATGATAACAATTTAGAAATTGACAATGAAACGATTAAGTTGCTCTTCGATGTGCTTAGGAAGGATGAAAGCAGTAATGTAAGATTAGCGGTAGTAGAATCTCTAAGTAATTATATCGATCGGAGTGACGTGAGGGCAGCCCTTCTAAGATCATTAGATAAAGAGCCAGATGGCTTTGTAAAGCTGGCGATAATTAAGTCCTTGAGTAGTCGATTTAATAATGAAATAGAAAATAAATTTGAAGGAATAGTGAATGACAAGGCCAATGAAAAATTTATAATCGACGAAGTACAAAAAGAACTATTTAGACATGGAAGTGTTCAAATTTAATCTGAGAAAAATAAAATAACAAGATAAATAATAGTAGAATGAAGTTTAAGAATATCATTTTCACAACGATGCTTTTAACAGTGTTATGCATCAGTCTGAATGCTCAGGATAAGGCCGAGTATAAAATAAATATGTCGAGTGGTACGCTCGTCCTCGATGGTATAGATATACTGGAAGTCCAAGGGTATAACGGATCAGAAATTATATTTTCGAGTAAAGTAGATCCGGAGGATGACTCAGAGAGAAAGCGAGGGTTGAAAGTATTGAATTCTATCGGAATGGTGGATAATACGGGTTTGGGCATCGCTGTAGAACAAGATGGTAACAATGTAGTCGCCACTCAGATCTCTCATGATGATGACGTAAAACAGGTTTATGTAAAAGTACCTAATTCAGTAAGTGTAGCCATAAGGCATAGTACCCATGATGCAGAACATATTCTCGTTAAAGATTTTGAAAACGAGTTGGTTATTTCGACGAATCATCATGAAATAGAATTGGTCAATGTAACTGGACCGATGGCTGTAAAAACACTCTATGGAGCGATCGAAGCTAAGTTTAAAGAACTCAGTCAAAGAGGATCTGTTTCTATTTATTCTGTTTACGAGCTGGTAGATATCACATTGCCATCCAATGCAAAAGCCGATGTATCTCTCAGTACACCTTATGGAGATGTATACTCCAATGCTTCCATAGCCATCAATAAGAAAAACACCAAACAGGTAAATGATAAATCGAAGAGTGATTGCGGATCATGTGTAACAACATGTAAAACGGAAACCATAATCGGAACGATAAATGGCGGTGGAGTAGAACTGATCGTAAAGTCATCGTATGAAGATATTTATTTAAGGCAGCTGTAGCTGTTCTTTTTATTGTCAACTAATATATGTTGATACGCTTTGCCAATCGTGGCAGGCAAATATTTCTTAGCCTTTGTAACCACCAAGTTTTAAAGTATGAAAAATCTATGCACCCTTAGTGTACTCTCACTACTATGTCTCCATCTATCTGCCCAGAGAGAAATATCAGCACTTAGAATTTCAGATAAGATTAATGTCGATGGAAAATTAGATGAGGCCATCTGGAGTACTGCAGAAATCGCCACGGATTTTATAACCTGGCAGCCAGAAGCAGGAAAGACTCCTAAGTTTCCGACTGAAGTTAGAATAGTGTATGACGATGATGCGATCTATATGGGGGCATATATGAAAACAGATTCTAAAGAGGATGTACTCACACAATTATCTGCCAGAGACGGTTATGGTAACACCGACTTTATAGGTTTAATCATAGATACGTATGGCAATGGGACTCAGGGATTTGAGTTTTTATTGTATTCTACGGGTGTGCAGTTTGATGCAAACGTAGATGAGCAAGGAGAAAATTCGGACTGGAATGCAGTATGGTTCAGTGATGTAGAATTGACGGATGATGGCTGGTATGCAGAGATTAAAATTCCGTATTCAGCACTGCGATTTTCATCGAAAGATGTACAAAACTGGAGGGTAAACTTTTTGCGGTCTATGCCGAAATTTGGAGAAAAATGTTCTTTCCAGTTCTTAGATCCGGAGATCAGCGGCTTTGTAAATCAGACCGCCTATTTAAAAGGCATAAAGGACATTAAAGCACCTTTTAGATTATCACTATCTCCATACCTCACTACATATAGAGAGGTAAATAAAAACCCCAATGCCGATCCGAGTAAGACCTCAGGATTTTCTTACAATGGTGGATTGGATCTGAAATATGGAATCAATGATGCCTTTACATTGGATATGACTTTGATTCCAGATTTCGGTCAGGTGCAGTCTGATGACGAGGTGCTGAACCTATCTCCATTTGAAGTACGATTTAATGAAAACAGAGATTTCTTTACAGAGGGAGTAGATCTATTTAATAAGGCAGACTTATTCTACTCTAGACGTATAGGTGGGATACCGCTTAATTATTGGGATGTGCAATATAATCTAGCAAGTAACCAATCCCTCATTTCTAATCCTGGCGAAACACAATTGTACAATGCCACTAAGATATCCGGAAGAACAGCCAAGGGCTTAGGAATCGGTTTTTTAAATGCAGTAGCAGGATCTACAACAGCAGAGATTCAGAATCTGGACACTCAAGAAGTAACAGAAGTTACCACATCTCCACTCACGAATTATAATGTAACTGTTGTCGATAAAAACCTCAAAAACAATTCCTACGTATCCTTAATTAATACAAACGTATGGAGACGTGGGGCAGAATTCTATGATGCCAACGTACTAGGGACTGCTTTTAATTTAAGAACGGAGGATCAGAAGTGGGGAGTAAGAGGGAGTGCTTCTCATGCGATACAGATGTATACCGAACGAGAAGATAACCGCGGAACTCAATTTGATGTGACTGTTGGCAAAATATCAGGAGTGTTCAATTATGAGTTTTCAGCAAATGGAACTAGTCCTAATTATAATAACAATGATCTGGGATATACCACCAATACAAATGTGATGAACTATAATGCTTTTGCAGTATATAGTCGCAACGATGCATGGAAGGGATTTAATAGGGGTAATGTATGGTTTAATGTATTTTACAATACTACTTTTGATAATCAAGCGTATAGATCTGTACACTTAAATTCTGGATTTTGGGCTCAGACCAAAAACCAATGGTCCATAAATATGTGGACTAATTATCGACCGACATCTCATGATTACTTCGAATCTAGAATTCCAGGTAAGTATTTGAAGACACCAGGTTTTTACAATATGGGCTGGTTTGTAGGTACAGATAGTAGGAAAAAACTAAGAATGAATCTCTATGTTTTTGGTTTGAAAAATTTTGAAAAGAATATGCATTTCTATGAACTCGAACTCGGGCCTAGATATCAGTTCAATGACCAATTAACGGCCTACCTCAGTACGAGTTATAGCAAAGGAAACAATAGTCTTGGATGGGTTGATTTTACAGAAGATAACGAGAGCATCATCGGGAATAGAGTAAGAAATACGGTCGTTAATGTCTTTGGGGCTAACTATACGCTTAATTCCAAAATGAGTTTTGAATTCAGAGCTCGGCATTACTGGAGTAAGGTGAGGTATAATGGCTTCCATCTCTTAGGCGATGACGGAGATCTTTTAGTTACAGACTATGATAGCTTTAATAATTTTAGTTATAACTTCTTTAACCTAGATTTTAATTATCGATGGAGATTTGCTCCGGGTAGTGATCTAATCATTAACTGGAAGAGTAATATTAGTGGCTCGGAGAGCGATGAGCTCATAGATTATGAACAAAGAAGATACATGGATGGCGTCCGTAAATTGAACGAATTACCTCAACGATCAAGCATCTCTCTCAGAGTCATATACTATATCAATGGGCAGAACTTATTTTAATTTTCGACGATTAGAGCGTTTTCAAAACAGCCAATAGTGTTTCTGGTTTTAGGCGTACTTTGTAATTGGGGTTTACATATTGGAATTGGACTGTGTTTTCTTTTATGATAAAAATTGCAGGGACAGGGAGAGAGTGATGTACTTCTCCGCTCCATGCTTCGAGATCTAGCTTATACTCATTTTTATATTTGTCATACATGGTATTATCCACTTTCCAGTCTAGACCAAAGGCTGTGATGGTTTCTAGCTGAGCA
>CALDEN010000043.1 GCA_937942405.1 uncultured Saprospiraceae bacterium | reverse complement strand
TACGAAACAGGACTTGAAATAGAAAATGATCTATTTGGAAGTCAGGCTGTGTTTTCTCCAAATGGTTCCACATTTATCATAAATGCAAAGATACGAAGTATACAGCCTAGAGAATACCTCTTCTTAGCATTCGATAGATGTAATGGACAATTTGAAGCCGTCCTTATGGGTACTTTGCCCCATTCTGGAGAGACCTTTATCAGCTCTGGAGCTGCTTTTTCTCAAGATTCTAGATATGCCTACCTATCCAATGATGGAGAGATTTATCGTTTCGATTTTGAGTCAAATGATATCGCAAACAGTAGAGCGTTAATGGCAACTTATGATGGTTATCAACACCAAGATTTCTGGGATACAACTTTGGGTTATATGATGCTTGCTCCTGATGGCAAAATATATTTAACCACAGGCACAAACAGCTCTGATGTCTTTCATGTGATCAATGAACCTGAAGCAGAAGATCCACAGATCAGTCAACATAGTGTAAAAACACCCACTGTCTATTACCGTGGACTCCCTAATAATCCATATTGGAGACTAGGACCTATAGACGGAAGCATCTGTGATAGCCTAGGCATAGATAATATACCTGCTGCAAAATATCGAGTAGCAGATACCTTAGATGATCTTACCCTACAGTTTAAGGATCTGAGTTACTACGAGCCAGAGACCTGGTTTTGGGATTTTGGAGATAATACTACGAGTGATGAGCTAAGTCCTAGCCATACTTTCCAAGGTCCAGGAACTTACGAAGTATGCCTCGAAGTATCCAATAGTAATGGATCAGATAGCTACTGTAGAAACATAACTATAGAAACCAGCAGTGCGAGTGAGCTGCATGGAATGTCACAAGACATTTCGATTTATCCCAATCCCACTTCTGATTACTTGATCATAGAGTCCACACATTACAAGAATACAGAAGCGTATGAAATCTCTAATGTACACGGTGAGCTCTTAGTTAGAGCTAAACTTAGAGGCAAGACAACGACTGTAGAGACCATAACTTTTGCAAAAGGGATCTATTTTATACGATTTGTTATTGATGGAGATCTGCAGTCTGCTTTGCGATTTGTTAAGATGTAGTGGTGCGATAAGCTTGGACAATATTGTAATTATGAGAAATGCCATCGTTTAGCTTAAAAGATTATTTTTGTGTCCAATTGAATAGTAATCGTGAGCCAACTTAACAACCATATAGAAAGCCTGATCTTCGTATCCCAATCATCGATCAGCAAGAGCCAAATAAAAAATGCTCTGGATTCTGCACTAGAGTCAGACATTCCTGTAGAGGACATTGACGCAAGTCTAGAAGAGATCAAAGAAAAATTTGCGATGGATGATTTTGCCTTTGAGCTGGTAGAGATCTCTAATGGATATCAGTTTATGACCAAAGGGGCATATCATGACACCATCAGTCAGTTTTTAAAACAGACCAATGTCAAAAGACTCTCCAAGGCTGCCATGGAAACCCTCTCGATCATCGCCTACCAGCAACCGATCATCAAGAGCCAGATCGAAAAAATAAGAGGGGTCAGTGCAGATTACTCTGTTCAGAAATTATTAGAAAAAGAACTGATCCAGATAAAAGGAAGATCAGAAGGACCTGGGAAGCCACTCCTCTATGTGACTAGCGAGAAGTTTATGGACTATTTTGGACTTAAGTCCAATAAAGATCTACCCAAGCTCACAGAAATCGTCAAACTAGATAATACGGTCGGAGAAGCCGCTCCTGCAGAAGTGCCAAAACAAAACCAAGAATCTGTCGTTTCTACTGTAGAAGAAGAATAATGGCAGACTCACCAGATATCATTGTAAACCGTGTCGCAAGCAGTGGCATCCTCACTATCAACCTAGAGGAGTACTACCCTACTCAGGAGATGGTAAGCTTCGATATCAAGGATTATCTGTACATGGAGCTGATCCTGAAAGAAAAAGACTTCCGTACAGCACTGAAAGAATACGATTGGGATAGTTTGCAAGATAAGATCTTACTGATCGAGTGCTCGACTGATGCCATCATCCCAGTATGGGCGTATATGCTCATCACCAGTCATGCGAGTCCTTATGTAGCTCATATCTATGAAGGATCACAAGAAGAGTTCCTTAAGCATCACTACGCAGAGCAGATCCACAAGATAGATCCAGCACTGTACCTAGAAAAACGAGTGGTCATTAAAGGATGTAGCGATAAGCCCGTTCCACCACTAGCGTATGCCCTGACAGTACAGAAACTACGTCCAGCAGCACAGAGTATTATGTATGGCGAGCCTTGTAGTACTGTTCCGATATTTAAGCGTCCCAGAAAACTAACTTAGGTCCGTTTTTTGCGTCGTAAAGTTAAGAACCCAATCCGGTGCTTATTTTGTTTTATTTTCGAGAGCTTTAAATATACCTGCAGATTATGAAAAGAGATTTTTCCCTATTCGGGCTATTGTCTGGAACGATATGTTGTTTTTTGATATTTCTATCCTCCACATCAGACAGCAAAGACGTAAATAATATAGAAGATACAGCCTATAATAATCTACCCCAGCAGATCAGAGCACCTAATCTAGATAAGGCATTTGTCTACTGCGGAGAGGTCTTACCCTCACACTTCGATGTACGTGA
>CALDEN010000042.1 GCA_937942405.1 uncultured Saprospiraceae bacterium | reverse complement strand
AACCTGAAAATGGAAAATCCCAGCATCATATAAGGTGTGTAGTAGTAATCCTCCGTACCATGTTCATATCTGAAAAAATTGAATTCTACACTCGTGGATAAGTCAAATATCGATGACTTAAAACTTAAGTTTCTGTTTCTTTCAAAATTATTGGGAGAGTCGGCATCGCTCGCTGATACATTTCCGTAATTAAAAGATCCTTTGGCAGATATGCGAGTATTAAAATTATATCGACCGATGACACCACCCGCTAGTCCTGGATTAGTTACATCTAGACGGTTATTGAGATCCCCGAAATAGACTGCTGTTCCCAGCCATGCACCTGCTTCCCAACCTTTCTGAGCATCTAAGCTCAAAAAAGAAAAAAGACATACAATGAAAATTAGAATTCGTGTCATGAAAAAATTAAAGGGCAAAAATAGACCCATTTCAGACATAAAGACGATATCGCGAGCTTGTTTATTTCAACATGAGCGGATTATTGGAGTTATTAAAGGGTTAAATTCCAAATTACGGTTTTTTAGATTTTGGCGTAAGCCGATCAATCAAAGAGTTTACGCAATAGATCCTCGACTTTAGACACACTTAATATTTCAATGTCGTATTTGGATTGAGAGATACCCTTATTGTTATAACTGGAGATGTAAATCTGTTCGAAACCCAGTCGATTTGCCTCTTGGATTCTCTGTTCTACTCGATTTACCGCTCTTATCTCTCCAGATAATCCGATTTCTCCTGCAAAACAGCATTTTCTATTGATCGGAATATCTTGTAAGGAGGATATTAAGGCGACCACGATGGCCAAATCGATCGACGGATCTGCCACTTTTATACCACCTGCGATATTTAAAAAGACATCGCTTTGAGCAAAAGGAAGTCCACATCTCTTTTCCAATACGGCTAAGAGCATACTCAATCTACGCAGATCAAAACCTGTCGCAGATCGTTGAGGGGTTCCATATGCAGATGGTGTAACGAGTGCCTGTATCTCTAATAGCATCGGTCTCAGACCTTCTATAGTAGCCGAGATGGCACTTCCTGATAAATCTTCTTGCGACTGAGATAGCAAAAGTTCTGATGGATTATTGACTTGGCGTAAGCCTACTGATTGCATCTCATATATTCCGATCTCATCTGTCGACCCAAATCTATTTTTTATGGTTCTCAAAATCCGATAAGTATGATGTCTGTCTCCCTCAAACTGTAGCACTACATCGACCATATGCTCCAGTAACTTAGGGCCTGCTATGCTGCCGTCCTTAGTTATATGACCGATTACAAAAATCGGAATATTGGTTTCTTTGGCAAAACGCTGTAACTCACCTGTACACTCCCGTATTTGAGAAATCGTCCCTGGAGTAGATTCTATATATGGACTAGAAAGGGTCTGTATAGAATCGATGATAATTAGATCTACATGACCATTTTTGGCCTGTTGAAGGATTTTGACCACATTTGTCTCGGTGAGAATAAAACAATTGAGGTTCTTATATTGGATCCGTTCGGCACGCATTTTTATTTGTTCCTCACTTTCTTCGCCAGATATATAGAGTACTTTCTTTTTTAAACTTACTGCCAGCTGTAATAATAAGGTAGACTTCCCGATACCAGGATGTCCACCGATCAGTACCAGCGATCCCATGACTATACCCCCTCCTAGCACTCTATTGAGCTCTTTATCATAGCTGATGATCCGAGCGGTCTCTCCGAGTTGTATTTCTGATAATTTTTTTGGTTTGAGGGCTGTTTCCTCTTTCCATACATTGCGTTTACTTTCTTCTGAAGTATCCTTTGTAATCACTTCTTCGACTAGCGTATTCCACTCCTCGCAAGAGTGGCATTTTCCTTCCCATTTAGAGGAATGAGCACCACAATTAGAACAGATAAACGCTTTTTTGACTTTGGCCAATGTAGGTTGATTTAAAAAAGTTCCGAATAATACATTTTAAAAATAAAAAGTGACATCACCGCAATATATCGTCTTATAAAACAATAATGTGCTTTCTAAGCGAAGGCACTATAAATATATCTTTTTAGTAGAAACTCTGCTTTAAAGAATAAGAATGATTGTTTTCAATTGGTTTTTTGGGGTTATGCAGGGTGCTCACGTTTACGTAGGTGCCCTGTTCTTATTACATATAGTGCCTAATTATATGTATGATTTTTATTGATTATTTCCTGACTACAACTGCGTTCTAGTTATTTTTACCATCCAATTTATTTAAATAAAGACCGAGATGATATCTAGAATTTATCTGATTGCAGTTTTGATATTTGTTTTTTCTTGTACCAGTGATTCTGACCAAAAATCAAATAAAGTTGCTACTCAAGGCACTCAGTTTGTAAAGGTCAGCCCATCGGACTCAGGTGTACGATTTGTAAATACCATACAAGAATCCAATCAGATGAACCATTTTTTATGGGATTCCATGTACAATGGAGGTGGAGCAGCCATCGGAGATCTCAATAATGATGGGCTGCCTGATATCGTTCTGACTTCTAGTTTTGGTAAAGATGCGATCTATATAAACAAGGGCAATATGCAGTTTGAGGATATCTCTGCCAGCTCCGGGATAGAGATTTATACTGAACGTGTATCATCGGGAATATCCTTAGTGGATATAAATAACGACGGCTATCTAGATATTTCTATTTCAAAATTTGGATTCTCTGAAAACCCAGGAGATAAGAAAAACCTCTTTTTTATCAATAACCGGAATCTAACATTTACAGAAGTAGCAGGACAGATGGGAATCGACAATGATGGATTTACGGTTCAGACTTCCTTTTTTGATTATGATAAGGATGGAGATCTCGATCTATATGTCATGAATC
The DNA here is from genome assembly GCA_937942405.1 of uncultured Saprospiraceae bacterium. Taxonomy (GTDB): domain Bacteria; phylum Bacteroidota; class Bacteroidia; order Chitinophagales; family Saprospiraceae; genus JAHDHU01. The sequence goes on along the minus strand of CALDEN010000042.1, from coordinate 2,805 downwards.
AGCCATCTAATGTACGATCAGTACGACAAGTAGAACAAGTCAATCTATCAGGCAAGAACGTATCACCATTTATGAATGAACGTAATAGCGATAGACTATTTAGAAATAATGGCAACAATACGTTTACGGATGTATCCAAAGAGGCAGGCATCGAAAATTTCCGTTATGGCCTGGGATTAGTCATTGCAGACGTCAATGATGACGGATGGCCAGATGTGTATATTTCGACAGATTTTATCGCTGCAGATAATCTTTATATAAATAATCAAGACGGCACATTTACAGATAAGGCCCATGAGTACTTCCAGCATATATCCAACTTTGCAATGGGTGCAGATATCTCCGATGTCAATAACGACGGACTACCTGATATCGCTTCTCTAGATATGGCAGGAGCTACACACTACCGATCCAAGACCAATATGCCATCGATGAGGCCTAAACAATTCTGGAAATCAGTGGCAGACGGACATCACTATCAGTACATGCATAACACCCTACAGCTGAACCAAGGAAATGGTAAATTTTCTGAAATAGGATTTATGACAGGAATGGCTAAAACAGATTGGAGTTGGAGTTTACTGTTTGCAGATCTCGATAATGATGGATGGCAGGATATGTATATCACAAACGGGATCAAAAAAGATGTACGTAATAATGACTGGGCAGAAGAGTTAAAAAGAAAAATACAAGATGGCTCTATGACCGATAATCTCATGGAGATCGTCAATCAGATACCTTCTGTTCCACTTACTAATTATGCCTACCGTAATACCGGTAAACTTAAGTTTGAAGATGTATCCACTAAATGGGGTTTTGACGAAAAGAGTTTTTCTAACGGTGCAGCTCTGGCAGATTTAGATCTAGATGGTGATCTAGATATCGTGGTAAATAATGTAAATAAACCTGCATTTATCTACGAAAACAAGGCAACTGGTAACCATCTACGTATAAAACTCAACTCTAGCAAAACGCAACGTCCGGTACTCAACTCAAAAGTGACCGTTTATGCTCAAGGCAAAAAATGGACGCAAGAACTTCTACATGCGAGAGGTTTTGAATCTATGTCAGAACCGATCCTACACTTCGGACTAGGAAACATTAACAAAATCGATAAAGTCGAAATCCTCTGGCCGGATAATAATATCAGCGAGCACACAGATATTAAAGTAAATACGGTCGCAACCATAGATCAAGATCAAGTAAAGAAAATCAGAAAACACGCTCAATCTGTATCTACCGACAAATATTTATCAGAGACCGATACCAAAATCAATTATACTCATAAAGAAAATCCATACGACGATTACCAAAAACAAGTATTGCTTCCCTATAAGCAGTCAGAATTCGGTCCGACCATTTCAGGAGCAGATGTAAATGGAGATGGACTCGAAGACCTCTATGTAGGTGGGTCAGCTGGACAGAGTGGTACAATCCTACTCCAGCAGGCAGACGGATCTTTCCTTCCTAACTCCAACACTGGTTTTTCTAAACACAAAAACCAAGAGGATACAGGAAGTATATTCTTAGATGCAGACGGTGATACAGACCTAGACCTATATGTCGTAAGTGGCGGTTATGAATTTGACAAAGAAACCGATAGCTATCAAGATCGATTATATCTAAATGATGGTAAGGGTAATTTTACTGATGGCTCTGCTAAACTTCCTAAAATAACCTTCAGTGGTAAATCGGTCGCCGCCTCTGATGTAGATGGCGATGGTGATATGGATCTTTTTGTAGGAGGTAAACTCGTTCCCGGAGAATACCCTAAATCACCACGGTCGATGCTGCTAATAAATGAAAACGGAACATTTATAGATAAGACATCTGAAAATGCATCCGAACTACAACAAGCCGGTATGATCACTAGAGCTATATTCTCAGACTATGATGGAGATAAAGATGATGACCTCATCGTCACTGGAGAGTGGATGCATACGAGTATATACAAAAACACCAATGGACAGTTTGCCCAAGTCGAAAATCTAGGTGATATGTCTACCAAGTATGGCTTGTGGTTCGGGCTCGCAGAGATGGATGTCGATAATGACGGTGATATGGACTACTTAGCAGGTAATATCGGTCTCAATAATAAGTATAAGGCCACAGATGATAAACCCTTCTGGCTATATGCCAATGATTTTGACGCTAACGGAAACTACGACATCGTACTCGCCAACTATACCGGTGATCAGCTCGTACCCATGAGAGGTAGAGAATGCTCGTCAGAACAAGTTCCAGAGGTAAGCGAAAAATTTACCACATTTGATGGATTTGCAAAGGCATCATTAGATCAGATCTATGATCTCAATTCTGCTCAAAATCTAAAGGCTACAGATTTACATTCAGGAATATTTATCAATGAAGGGGGAAGTTTTACCTTCAAAGAACTTGACCCTAAGGCACAAATATCTCCTATCAATGATTTTGTAACATTGGACATAAATAAAGACGGTCATCTAGACATCCTAGCAGGAGGTAACCTATTCGGGACGGAAGTAGAGACGACCCGATTTGATGCTGGGATAGGTGTCACTTTACTCGGAGATGGCAAAGGAAACTTCCGTATGATAGACCGCAATGAAAGCGGATTTTTTATCAATAAAGACGTAAAAGATCTACAACTTATCGATGGTAAGAAGATCGTAGTAGGCAATAATAATGATGCCATACAACTCTTTGAGCTAGACTAAATTATCGTGCAGCACAATGGATGCATTTGGTAGATTCCGGAAGGAACATTAAGCGTTTTGCTTGTATGCCTTTGCCACAGTTAGAGCATTTTCCAAAGTCTGGATCATC
>CALDEN010000041.1 GCA_937942405.1 uncultured Saprospiraceae bacterium | reverse complement strand
TATGTTAGTGATGATAAAGTAGGCCCTCAAAATGCAAGCGTAACACTTACTGCCAATACAGAGCCATCTACTCATCAATTACTATTAGACGGTAAAGTATCTATTCCTACGGATGATAGTGATGATGCAGGAGAAGGACAGAACTAGGAGAGGTTCGGATTCTTGTATTAAAATGTATTTCCTTTAGCCTTAGTGGCTCAATTTCTAATCAAGTAAATGAGTACATCTGAATTGAAATAAGACCTTCGTCATGTTTTAAAATAGATATGGTCTTAGTTAATTTCTTTGTCTTGAGATTTTATAAGATAGATTAGCGAAGTGATATAAGCTTATTCTAGCTCAAGGAAACACACAATTATTTAATACGCCTCAGTAATATTTTCGCTTAAAGCGAAAATACAGCAAGAAAGAAGATGGCCCTTTATTGCATTTATAGAGAAGCGTTTTAACTATTTATTCAAACTCGGTTATAGTCGATTTGCCTATCTGCAGCTTACAATAAACCAATAGTTCTAACTCGTCTATGAGCTGCCAAGAAAAAAATAGCCTCTATGAAATCCGAGCTTGCATCCAAAAAGTCTTTTATAATCTTTATCCCATTTACCTCAATAAAGTAAAAGTGCCTTTATATTTTTTCTCCACGTCATCTATAAATGAGACTGTAGACCGGTATACATACACTCCCGGAACAACTTCTTTTCCTTTAAACTTACCATCCCATTTAATAAGGGCAGCTTGGTCAAATGGAATGTTTTCTGCCTCATACATAAGGTTACCCCATCTATCAAATATTCCAAAGTACTCTACAGCCTTTACACCATCTCCTACAAATATGGAAAACCCATCATTATAGCCATCTCCATTAGGGCTGAATACATTAGGTACGTACACATTTCTATTTTCTCCTAATCGTACGAGGATGTCGTCTGTTGCTTCACAACCATTTATATCAGTGACGGTGACCGTGTAAAGTTGGGTACTAGTCGGGAAAACATTTACAATCTGACAGCTAGGATCTATACAATCTAGATCTTCCACCGGATCCCATGTAATCGTAACAGGGTTAGAAGCACTAATAGATGCTTGTAAAACAGCAGAGCTGTCTCCGAGCATAACCTCTAAAAAGTCGTCACCCAAATCGACCAAAACAGGATCTGGTTGATTGATAACAATTGTGGTATCAGTCGAGCATCCAGCAGAATCATTGACTGTGATGGTGTACGTATTTGCAATTACAGACACACAACTATCTATCGGGAATAAGGCTCCACCAGCTACGATGCTAAATGTATAACCCGTTCCAGATCCTCCAGATGCCCCATTTACTTTAAGAATCGTAGACTCTCCCCAGCACTCAGGCTCCATCGGGATAGCAATATCTGCAGTCACAGGATCTGGAGCTGTTAAAGTATGTGAGGTAATATCTTCGCAGCCATTAACATCGGTCACAGTGACATTGTAGGTTCCGATACCTAAACCATCAGCAAAGTTCGTTGTAGATATATCATCTTCCCACTCATATTCATATGCAGGCGATCCTCCTAGAGTAGAGAGATTGATAAATCCACCACTTCCATCTGAGCATCTCGGATTTTGAGTAGCATTAGGATCTATTTGTAAAACAAGGGTATCTGGTTGATTTAAAAATATCGAATCTCGGTTTATACAGCCATCACTATCTGTAATGTCGACATAATGCCATATGTCTCCACAAAGTCCCGAAATACTCGGGGATACTTGTCCATTTGCGGCCCAACTAAAACTATAGCCAGAACCTGATCCTCCTGTAGCTGCTGCAGAAATCTGTCCATCGCATAAGCCATAACAAGTGGGAGTAACGACAATCGAGTTATCTAAATCTACATTAATCGTCAGTGGCTCCGTAATGTCAAAGGCCAATTCTTCTAATGCAGCACACTGTCCATCCGTAACGAGCACAGTATAAGATCCTGCTAGTAAACCAGGTATGTTTACGGTTCCAGTGCCTGAGCCGGTGGTGTATTCTACACCGTTTTCATCATAAATGATATAACTATAAAAATCTGTTCCATTAAATCCATTAAGCCCGGTAACCTCTATTTGTCCAGAGGCCTGTCCTCCACATTCAGCAGGGATGATATTTTCGATAGACATAGAGAGTGAGTCAGGATCTTCCAGTTCGATGCAGGTTATGACCTCACACATATTGGCATCAGATATGGTGACACAATAGGTGCCCGCCGAGATAGGTCCGATTACAGATCCAGTAACTAGAGGGAAGTCTGCCCATTGAAAGGTGATGGGTGCTTGACCTTGATCTATTATGATTCCTATCGTTCCATCACTTCCCTCGGCACATCTAGGAGGATTAAGGTTTTCTGTATACTCTATTCCATTTAGTTGAGTGAGACAAGCAGTGATAGAATTACTGCACATCTGATCATTGTCAGTAACTACTGCGGTATAGCATCCTTGACTTAGATTTATGAGTTGAGTACCACCAGCGAGGAAATTTCCGTCTTCATCTTGCCACTCATAATCGCAGTTAGTACATCCACCAAGTACTTGGACAAAAAGTGCCCCTACATCCATGCCACCACATTCTAAATTACTAAGGGTGTCTATTTCTAGAGGTAATGTTCCAGCTGGGGGCAAGTCAAATAATAATGTATCTCTACAATCATTGTCGTCACGTACTGAGAGCTCATACATGCCACCATTGAGGCCGATGATTTGGTACATATCATTGCCTAGATCGATATCTTGAGCCGCAGGGATAGGTGCTCCGTTTAGACTTACGTCAAAATTGCCTCCACCTCCGAAGAGCGTGTACTCGATACTTCCTGGATTACCGCTACAATCAGGATTTGTGACAT
>CALDEN010000040.1 GCA_937942405.1 uncultured Saprospiraceae bacterium | reverse complement strand
AGTAGTAGTAAACCCATTGCAAACTTTACCGGACCTGAAGTGATGATTTTCATATCCCAAAACTTTGAGAAAAGTGGTGCAAATGCAATAATGAAGAAGGAGTTTAATATCCCAAACCACGAAGCTTGAACTTCATTGGCCTCAGCCTGAAATTCTCTATATAGCATCCATAAAACGATACCCCAGATAACTACAAAACTAGAACTAAGGATAATGTTGGCAACAGAAATTTCTCCAAACGTAACTTTTACAAGCTTAGCAAGAACCCATGTGATCACCACCATTGGGATGATAGTGAGTAGGGTATTGAAGATCATGAAAATATTTGCTTGTCCTCCGACAAGTTCTCGTGCAGTATAATCTTTTGCAAAAATAGTCATAGAACCACCTGCTTGTTCGAATGCCCACCAAAAGAAGATTGTAAAGAATGTAAGAATTACAATAACCCAGACTCTATCTTTTTCTATTTTGGTCAATGAAGGATCTGAAATTATAAATCCTATGATTCCAACAAATGCTCCTAGAATTAAAGAAGGCATTACTGCAGAATTTATAGTAGCTAAAAAGCTATCAAATTCTTTTAAAGGATTGAGGAAATAGATCGCAGCCGCGGTTATAATACCGGCTACTAACCATTTAATAAGTCTAGCATTGGCATCAGCACCTTTAGTTTGAGTAACCATTGGGTCTAAGTCAGCTAAAGTATCTTTTTTAGGAGCTAGTCCTATATCTCCAAAAATTCGTCCCGATAACCAAAATTGTACAGCTCCGGCGATCATAAATATCATTGCCAAACCAAAACCGAACGACCATCCAACTTTCTCACCTATATAACCACAAAGAAGAATTCCGAGAAATGCTCCAGCATTGATTCCCATATAGAATATTGTATAAGCAGCATCTTTCTTTTCTGGATCATCATATAATTGACCCACTATTGATGAAATGTTTGGTTTAAATAGTCCATTTCCGATAATTAATGCCGTAAGGCCTATATAGAATGCTATCGGAATTTCTAAAGCCATGCATAAATGCCCGAATGCCATAATAAAGGCTCCAAGTATGACAGCTTTACGGTATCCTAGATATTTATCTGCTATCATACCTCCAAAAAGTGGCGTAAAATATACGAGACCAGTGTACAAAGCATATAATTGAAGAGCATTTTCTCTTTCCCAACCATATCCTCCATCCATCAATGATGCTGTTAGGAATAGAACTAAAAGGGCTCTCATTCCATAGTAAGAGAATCTCTCCCACATTTCTGTAAAAAATAAGACAAATAGACCTGCAGGATGGTTTAAGACCTTCCCTTTATGAATAGTATCAAGACTCATAGTAGTAATAGTTTAATTCCTTTAAAATAGAATATTTAGAGGAGTTAAATTAAATTTTGAGGAATTAATAAAAACTTAAAGTTGAGAAATCATTTTAGAATTCTCACAATGGACAGCCATTTCTAGACTTTGATCCTGGAGTGTCAGGGCATTCATCATCTTTATCTGGAATACCGTCTGCATCCCTGTCTGGACAACCATTAAATAGATACAAACCATAAGTTTGTGGGCACTCATCATTGATATCTGGAATACCATCAGCATCAGTATCTGGACAGCCATTGAGGCTCTTACTGCCTTTTTCTAAAGGGCATTGATCATTTATATCAGGAATACCATCGGCATCTGTATCTGGGCAGCCCCATAACTCGATCGATCCCGGCAAACATGGACATTTATCAAATCGATCTTCGAGCTCATCAACATCACAATTTTTAACCTCAGCTAGGGAATAATTAATTCTTAATAAAGCAAACTGGTAGGAGTCTTTGTTTCTTTCATTATTAAATTCTAGTATGGTTCGTGAGATTCCATCCAGTAAATCCGTTTGAGGAATGACTCCTTTGATTTCGGCATCAAGTGATAATCGATCGGTAATGTATAAATTAATTCCAGCACCTAAGCTAAGGTGGAAATATTGACTTTTCTGTTTTTCAATGTCAGATTCTAATAGATCTGGGCGAGGAGCGGTATTTCTAAAATCTACAGAAGGATCAACGTTTGTAGAACTTATTCCCAGTAGGAGATATGGATGCCAAACATGTTTTTGTGATTTAAATTGATAAGGGTTTATGAGGTCACCGACATGACTAAAGTATTGTTGAGAAAAGATTTTTGTATGAGGAAATTTGATTCTTTTCCCTTCAGCATTGAATATTTGTCTTCTTTTTGCTCTCATTATAGCCAGAAGATCCCAACGAAAGTTTAGCGAAATTTCTGACAAAGGAGACTCAAATGTCCATCCTCGATATTGCAAAGACTCGATATTTTCATCATCTCCACTAATTCTGGTTTTGGTAAAGTTTATCGACGTTGAAAAAGAATTATTGATTTTTAAATTAAAATGAGCTCCATACAAAGCATGAGACTCAGAAAAGAGGCCTTCTCCATTTTGCCCCCATGTATGTGTATCTGTTCCAGATTGAGAGATCCCTAGAGATAGACCTATGCTAGCATTAGAGAGAAATTGCCCATACAGGATACCATGAAAACAAAAGGATATAAGTAGTAAGTTGAAAACTAAACGCATATAAAAGTCGCAGTTTTAATGCCTATACAAGAGTAGCAAAAAAAAAAGGGGATCAAATTTAATTTGATCCCCTTTAACATATATTTTTTATTGTCTACTATCTATCGTAGATACAAATTTCAACTCTTCTGTTCTGTGCTCTTCCTTCTTTAGAATCATTTGTAGCGATTGGAGATGATTCTCCAAAACCGATTGCAGATGATCTAGCAGCAGGGAAACCTTTAGAAATCATTCCTTCTAGTACT
>CALDEN010000039.1 GCA_937942405.1 uncultured Saprospiraceae bacterium | reverse complement strand
CTATTAAAAAAGGCAGCTTCATCATTATCAAACAAGGCATTATTTACCATAGTAAAACAACTGTCTCCTTTACTTACCAGGAAAGCAAGAAGTTCTGCATTCTGATATCCTACAATACCGCCTGCCTGACCGTTGATCGTAATGTTAATATCCTGCTCCATCCATATCACGGGCTCAGCACAACAATTTCCATCTTGATCTACCGGAATAATAATACCACCGATCGGCAGCGGCTGACCGTTAAACAATAAGGAAGCTGTTGATGGAATAAATATCTCCGCTGTGACAAATCCCGGCTGGAAATTATCACATACGTCTTGTGCGTTACTTTGGCTATAGCCAAAAAATACAATACATAATAGAATAAGTGTGCTACGCATTATGTTCTTTCTGGTATCCGTTCTAATACATTTAAAAAATATTTCCAATACTTCTGTACCGAACTGATCTGTACCCGCTCATCTGGCGAATGTGCTCCTCTTATGTTGGGACCAAAAGAGATCATGTCCATCGCTGGGTAATTAGTCCCGAGTATCCCACATTCTAATCCTGCATGACATGCATTTACATGAGGCTGCTCATCGAACATCTCAACGTATAAGTCACTCATCATTTTTATTATCGGTGCACTGGGCTTAGGAGTCCATCCAGGATAAGATCCATCAAAACTCACCTCAGCTCCGATCAGTTCGAAGGTAGATGTAATGGCTTGAGCCAAATCTTCTTTTTCTGAATCCACAGAACTCCTCGTGAGACATAATATCTCATACGAGCCATCCTCCACAAGTACTCGAGCTAGATTATTAGAAGTTTGTACGAGATCGGCGATCTCTGGAGTCATTCGATATATACCATTAGGGCAGGCATAGATGGAACGTAATAATCCATGCAAAAAATCAGGACTTATGATCTGCTCTGGTGTCTCAATCGACTCAAGGCTTAAGTCTAAATCACTATCGGTATAACCATGCTCGTTTTTGAGCGTTACTCTTATATTCTCAATAGTAGACTTGAACATCTTGTCCTCTGAATTATTGACAGCGATGATGGCAAACGATTCTCTAGGGATCGCATTACGTAGACCACCTCCATCTACTTTAGAGACATATACTTTGGCATTTTTAGTACACTCGAGGAGTACTCTATTCATTAATTTATTGGCATTACCGAGTCCTTTGTGGATATCCATTCCAGAGTGTCCACCATTGAGTCCTTTTATAGTGAGCTTATATCCTACTGTATTATTAGGTGTGTCTATCTGTACATACTTACCTACTGCGGTTACATCGACACCACCAGCACAACCTATGGTCAACTCGTCATCATCTTCAGTGTCTAGATTTAACATGATCGTCGCTTCTAACAAGCCTCCCTTCAAGCCTAATGCTCCAGTCATACCCGTCTCTTCATCGATCGTAAACAATGCTTCTAGTGGTGGGTGTTTTATGTCACTACTCGATAGCACAGCCATAATCGTTGCCACTCCTATCCCATTATCTGCTCCGAGTGTCGTTCCTTCTGCACGTACCCAGTCCTCATCGATCACCATCTTAATTCCTTCTGTGCTGAAGTCAAAATCGGTATCTGCATTTTTTTGATGGACCATGTCTAGATGAGATTGCAGAACCACGGTCTGTTTAGATTCCATGCCTGCAGAGGCTGGTTTTTTGATGATTACATTTCCGATATCATCTACTACATAAGGTAGATCCAGTGATTTTGCAAAATCTACGATAAACTGTATCACTTGCTCTTCTTTCTTAGAAGCTCGAGGCACAGCATTGAGATCAGTAAAATGACTCCATAATCGAGTCGGTTCTATACTGCGGATAGCATCATTCATCATTTAGTGGATTTCTTGATTACGAAAATAGCAAAGCTCTGCCCTTATGATGGGATGTTTTATGAAATTTAAATTTGGCTTAAAGCCAAAATGTCCAAGTAGTCGTGAATATTACATGAAGGATAAGAGAAAAGTCTTTGCCCTTATCACTGATCAGCCTAAGTAAAATGCCTCAACATGATAAGTTCCTTCTCCGTCAAAGGTCTCGAAAATCCTCTGGGCAGATCCTTCTTTGTCAATCCTCCAAAATACATTCGATCTAGTTTTATCACTCGATAATCTAAATGTTCGAAGATCCTACGAACGATTCTGTTTTTGCCCATATGGATCTCGATACCGATCGTATGTCTAGGCTCTCCTTTTACATAATCGACGGCATCTACTTGGACGGCACCGTCTTCTAGATCGAAGCCCTCTCTGATTTTTTCTAAATCGATCTGATCGAGTTCTTTATCCAGTATGACCTGATATATTTTTTTGACTCCATGGCTGGGATGGGTTAGTTTTTTGGCTAGATCCCCATCGTTAGTCAGTAATAATAATCCTGTAGTCATGCGATCCAATCGGCCTACGGGATAGATGCGTTCTTTTACTTTATTCTTTACGAGGTCCATGACCGTTTTACGATCTCGCTCATCGGACAATGTGGTCACGTAGTTTTTGGGTTTGTTTAGGAGTAGGTAAACTTTGTTTTTTTCGACTTCGATGACCTTTCCTTGATAACTGATGACGTCATCCTCCTGAATCTCATAGGCTGGATTTATCTCTACCTCTCCATTTACAGATACCTCTCCTGCTTTGACAAGATCAGCGGCTTTCCGCCTAGAACAGATTCCTGCATGGGCTACAAATTTATTGAGTCGCATCATAGTTAAAACTTAAAGTAGGGCTTAAAAAGGTATATCGTCTTTATCATCATTCATCCTAGATGATCGTGTAATGATCTCCGCGGCTCCCGCCTCTCCAAATACATCTCCTCCTCCGAGATCATCAAATCCCACAGACTCAGAATCTGTAAATTTTACGTATTCAGGGATAAACTTCAGCTCGACTGTACCGAGTGATCCATTCCTATGTTTAGAAAGAATAATCTCCGTCAGACCCTTGGGAGTATCGAAATCTTCTTCCATCTCGTAATAGTCTGGACGATAGATAAAGGTAACGATATCTGCATCTTGCTCGATCGCTCCAGATTCCCTCAGATCCGATAGTACTGGTCGCTTAGATCCCCTCGTCTCTACTGCCCTACTCAATTGTGATAAAGCGATAACAGGGATATTTAGTTCTTTGGCAAGAGCCTTCAATGCTCTCGATATACTTGAGATTTCCTGCTCTCGATTTCCTCGATTATTTCCTGGTGCCGCCTGCATCAGTTGGAGGTAATCGATGACGATCATATCTAAATCGTGCTGCTGGCTGAGTCGTCGACCCTTGGCTCGGAGTTCGTAGATATTTAGTGCAGGGGTGTCGTCGATAAATATTTTGAGCTCAGATAGTTTATCTGTGGCTTTATGGAGTTTTTCCCATTCTAGTTCATTGAGCTGACCATTACGGAGCTGCCTACTATTGATCTCTGCTTCCATGGCGATAAGTCTCGATACGAGCTGATTTTTAGACATCTCCAGAGAGAATACTGCGATCGATTTACCAAATTCTGCAGCGTTTTTTGCCAGAGATAAGGTAAAGGCCGTTTTTCCCATACCAGGACGGGCAGCGATAATGATAAGATCTGACTTCTGCCAGCCGTTGGTCATTTTATCGAGTTCTGCAAAACCGGTATTGACCCCAGTCATCTCATCTCCTTGCTGACTTGATTTTTCTATTTCTAGTTTTACGTCGTTAAGGATTGCGGATACTTGCTTGTACTCTGATGATAGGTTAGTATCCGATATCTCGTATAGACCTCTCTCGGCAGAATCCAGCAAATCCAGTACATCTTTAGTGTCTTCATAAGAGTCTTTGATGACCTCTGTAGATACTTTGATAAGCTCTCGCTGTATGTATTTCTGAGAAACGATCTTGGCATGATACTCTACGTTGGCAGAGGAAGCCACTTTATCAGCTAATTCCATAAGGTAGGTAGTACCACCGATCTCTTCTATTTTTTTTCTCTTTTTGAGTTGCTCATGTACCGTAAGGAGATCTACAGGCCTAGATGACTGGAACAGCTCCAGCATGACATCATAGATTTCTTTATTGGCCTCTAGGTAGAAACTCTCCGGCTTAAGTACATGCATCACAGATGGCAGTGCATCTTTATCGAGCATGATCGCCCCTAGAACGGCCTCTTCTAAAGGAACTGCTTGTGGCGGCACACGTCCATATACCAGCTTATCTGCATCTGACTCTTGTCTGAAACTCTTAAATTTCCCTCCGACTGGTTTTATAGGATTTTGATCTGCCATGTATGTATATAGATACTTATATGTTTGAATGAGTAAAAAGCTTAATGCAAAGCTAATAGTTCCTCAGACACCGAATGATTTAGTTTTCGGCCCTCTTGTTAATACCTCACACCCCAATGTGGATAAGTTATATCGAATGTTAACAAGTGGCCTTTATCTCGGGTGAATCATTGAATGTCAGCTATCTAGCAGTTTAGAAGGGATTGTGAAAAAAGATGGCTTTGTGGAAAGAAAGGGAAAAAGCTAAGTAATCGATTAATAATTTGTACCGTTTGACGAAATTGTAAAAACGGTATGGATTATTCTTTAAAAAAAATATCACGATAGAGACTTAAATGTGATGTTATTATACTCACTCTATAGCTGTTACTTCTACAATTAATCCAACAATTGTCAAATAGATCTTAATAAGATATAAAATTGAGTGGAAGAAATGTCAAATCTGAAATTCCCCACCATTCTTCAGAACTAAGGATGATATAATCATATAGGTCTATCTGTTCTACTTGGTAAATATTGTTTTCAAAATCAAATTCAAAAAAATCCTTCAAGTTAGAAATTGAAAGATGCTCAAATATTTGTGGCAAATTGTCTTCGGTAATCCGAAGGATCTCTCCAAAAATATTTCCATTTGTAAATTTCAAAATCTCCTCAGCTGCTAATTTTCCAATACATAGTACAATTCCTTTACTCTCTAAGCTTTTAGTATACGAGACTAATCCAAGTTGTTTTGAATTCCAGTTATTCTTAGAAAAATCAAAATACTCGTCAATAGTAAATGGAGAGAAATAATATTTACTTGAATGGTCTATAAATTTTGAATTAAATATTTGGTGTAAAAGCTCACTTTCCACAACTAATGGATTGCTATCAATAATATCATCAGTCCACAGCCCCTTAGTTTTAAAATCGTCAACTATTATTTGAGATTGATTCCGTTGCAAAGAGATGATAGGACCTTTAATCATATCATCCTTAGATTTGTTTTTAATTAAATAAACGATTATTTTTTTAGTGGTCATTCTCAAATTTCATTAGTTTGGTTTCGCCCCACCCTTATTGCAACCTCAGATCGTTTAAACTAATGAGGAAATTAGATTTAATTATGCAAATACACTAAAACCAAGCTACAAAAGAATTAAATCTAAAAACAAAAAAAGCCGATCATAAAATATGATCGGCTTGTAATTCGTGTTTAAGCAGATAAAACCTATCCCTTACCTATCGCATTATATGCATCTGTAAGTTCTTCCACTTTTTCTTTTTGTCCTTCGATGGTTTCTTTGGCTGCATCTTGGTCTAACAAGTTTTGTCTGATATCTTCCTCTGCCTTTTCTATCTTCTTCTTATAATCTTCGATGTCTTTATGGAGATCTTTATTCTTTTTTTCCAGCTTAGATAAGTCTTTATTGAAGTTTTTTAGTTCCTTCTCTCCTGCTTCCATCTCTTTTTTGGCTACTTCTTTATGAACCACTGTTGCATACGCATTTACAAAAGAGCGTACACCATCTGCTTCTGCGTCATCATCACCGATAAATTTTTGGCCATCATCTACAAAGATGAGAGCTCTAGCCATGTCTTTTCCCTCTTCGAGTTTCATAAATATATTGAGGGGGCTAGAACCGCCGATCATCGATACTTTTGCCTGCATCGTAGAGAATTCTTTGGCTTTACGGTTTTTATCTACTTTACCATAATCCTTCATAAATTCTTTCCATTTTTTCTCGGCCATCTTTTTATCTGCCCCGCTTATATCTATGACAAAGGCAGATTTACTCCCTAGGCTCATATTTGCATCTTTGACACTTACCTGAGCATGTACGTTGTTAAAAAGAGAGAATAATAGTGCGATAGAGATCGCAAAAAGTAGTTTAACTTGTTTCATTTTCAATGGGGTTTTGTATTTAATTCACTATTAAGACTGAAAAATAATGGATTAGTACCATTTTTAATGTCGTAAATCTTTGTTAAAATTTAATGCAATAAAAATAAATTAATCGAGTAATTGACGATTGCTGTCGATATAGCCACTAGTTTTACTCAGTATTATTGATATTTATATCTAACAAAACGAATCAACACTATGAGCATACTTTCATTACGAAATGTTGTCAAGCAATACCATAATCACCGTGCGGTGGATGGAGTGAGTTTTGATATCCCGGACGGCAGTATTTTCGGACTACTGGGACCTAATGGAGCTGGTAAAACCTCTCTGATACGGATTATTACGACCATAACAGGAGCAGACTCAGGAGAGGTATTCTTTGATGGAGAGAAAATAAATGCCAATTCTTCTCAAAAGATCGGCTACATGCCTGAGGAGAGAGGTCTTTATAAAACGATGAAGGTCGGCGAACAACTGTTATATCTGGCTCAGCTCAGAGGAATGACAGAAAAAGAAGCCAAAGATTCGATAAGATATTGGTTAGAAAAATTTAACAATACTGGATGGTGGGATAAAAAGATCGAAGAGCTCTCTAAGGGAATGCAACAAAAAATCCAATTTATCGCAACGGTCATGCACAAACCAAAACTGCTGATTCTGGATGAACCATTTACCGGACTAGATCCACTAAATACCAATTTGATCAAAGAAGAAATCCATGCCATGAATTCAGAAGGAACGAGTATCGTGTTTTCGACACATCGTATGGAGCAGGTAGAAGAGATCTGTAAAGATATCGTACTCATCAATCAAGGAAAAAAAGTAATTGAAGGTAAGGTCGACGAGATCAAAGAGACTTACAAAGACAATCTATACAGAATAGAATTTGATGGGAGTTTTCCTCAAGACTTAAACTCATCAAGCTTTACCATCAAGTCAGATACTGACAAAGATGTAATCATACAAGTAGCTCCGGGGCACGATTCTAACGAATTACTAAGTGCACTGATCCAGAAAGGAATACGTATCAAAAGTTTTACGGAAGTCCTACCCACTCTAAACGAAATATTCATCAAACAAGTAGAAAACTAAACCATGAGCAAATTAGGACTAATCGTACGACGTGAATATTTGACTCGAGTCAAAAAGAAATCGTTTTTGTTGGCGACATTTTTAACGCCACTGGCTTTTGGGTTAATTGTTTTCTTATCGGGATATTTTGCTTCTCAGATGGGTAACACAGAGCAGAAAGTCTTAGTAGTGGATGACAATAATATCCTCAAGAACTATCCGCTAGAATCTAAGGGCAAGACCTTTGAATATACTGCAGTAGATGTAGCTGATGCCAAAAAAACATATATCGACGATGGCTATGACATGATCTTACACATCCCCACTTTTGAGGATTTATCACAGTCTAAGTTTAATATCGATTACTACGCTAAAGAAAAACAGGGTATCGCATCTTTAGAAGGCATGGAGAGTATCGTATCTAAATCGTTACGATCATATAAACTGGAGCAGTCAGATATCGATAAAGAACAATATGACAAGCTCAAGACCAATGTCATCCTAGAGAACGCTCTGCTCAACTCTAATGACGAAAGCATCGAAGGAGATCGGAGTAGTAAGTTTTCTAGTGGTATTGCATCTGGTCTAAGTTATGTAATGGGCTTTCTGATGTATATGGTCATCTTTATATTTGGAGGATTAGTGATGCGGTCTGTCATGGAAGAAAAGCTCAATCGTATCGTGGAAGTAATCGTATCTACTGTAAAACCATTCCAGCTGATGCTCGGTAAGCTACTGGGAGTAGGAGCTGTAGGACTTACGCAACTATTGATATGGCTGATCCTGATTCCCATTATAGCGGTCATTGCGACGACTATACTAGGGGTAGACGCCTCTACTTCTATGGGTGGAGTCGATGCCGAACAAGCTGCCGAACTAATGAAAACCATGGAGGAGGAACAAGGCTTTAGTATACAATCTATTATAGCTGAAGTACAATCTCTAAACTGGTTGCTGATCTTACCAGCCTTCTTAATCTATTTTGTGGGAGGATACTTCATCTATTCTTCAATGTTTGCAGCAATAGGATCATCTATCAGTGACGATATGGGAGAGGCACAGCAACTCATGTTGCCATTGTCTATTCCAGTAATTATAGCATTGATCATGATCCCGGCAGTTATCGGAAATCCCAATGGACCACTAGCCATCTTTGGTTCTATGTTTCCATTACTCTCTCCTATATTGATGCCTGCTCGACTACCTTTCGATCCACCGATATGGCAGGTACTGATATCCATTGTGATATTGGTATTGTCAGTGATCTTCTTTGTATGGTTAGCTGGCAGAATCTATAGAGTAGGAATCTTTATGAGAGGTAAAAAAATCACTTTTAAAGAACTCGCAAAGTGGCTGAGATATAACTATTAATATTAAGCTTAGAAGCACAATAAAAACATAAAGAAGAGGGATCTATAGTCGTGACTATGGATCCCTCTTTTCTATTGTGCCTGATGTGGGATGAATGTTTTTCAATAAAATCGATAAAAAATTGAATACACAATTAAATAATTTTGTTGTGTTACAGATGGGTAGATTATAGCTACGCAGTACAAGAATTCAAAAAATGAAAAAAGTAGTCCTTATAGATAATTATGATTCGTTTACTTATAATCTGGTACATGCTATAGAAGAGATTTTGGGCTACGAAATCGATGTATTTAAAAACGATGAGATCGCCATCGATGAGTTACAAGGATACGAGTACTTTATTCTATCACCAGGACCAGGAATACCTGCAGAAGCTGGACTACTTACTGATATCGTCGATAGATACAAAAGCAGCAAAAAAATACTGGGTGTATGTCTAGGCTTACAGGCTATTGCCGAAAGTTATGGCTGTACTTTAAAAAACCTAGACAGTGTCTATCATGGAATACAATCTGAGGTAGCGATTACACATCCCAGTATACTCTATAGTGGAATCGATAAGGTTTTTATAGCAGGAAGGTACCATTCGTGGGTCATGGAAGCAAAAGAAGATTTAGGAGACTTGCTAGTTACAGCTCTCTCACCCGAAAGTCATGTGATGTCCATAGAACATACCATCCATAAAGTATACGGAGTACAATATCATCCAGAGTCCTTTATGACGCACAAAGGGTTAGAAATAATATCTAATTTCTTAGAAAAAGCTTAGTGGGAAGAGTGGAGGATTGAATTCTATATTGATACCAGTGGTTCTACTAAAGGTATATTATAAAGTATTCTAAAACGACACTTTTCTAAAGCCCATTTTGATGCAA
>CALDEN010000038.1 GCA_937942405.1 uncultured Saprospiraceae bacterium | reverse complement strand
ATGATCTTTAAAGAGAAAGAATAACATTTGTTGGTCCTTAATATTTACATTTGCAGCCACAAACAAAAAATATGTCCGCTTTAGAAAAAATAGATATTGCTGAAATCCAAATGCTTATGCAAGCTGCTAAGTATGACTCAGATATTAATATTTGTATATCCACAAATAAAGGAGATATAAATGCTGTTCTATATGCTACAAAATGCCCTAAGACCGTATGTAATTTCATAGAGCTTGCAAAAGCAGGGTATTATGATGGACTTTCTTTTCATAGAGTGATTCCTGACTTTATGGTACAAGGTGGATGTCCTCTCGGAACAGGAACTGGTAGCCCTGGTTATAGATTCGATGATGAATTTCATCCAGAACTAAAGCACAACAGTCCAGGTATCTTCTCTATGGCCAATGCAGGACCAGGTACAAATGGAAGCCAGTTTTTTATTACTCATGTACCTACCGATTGGTTAGATGGTAATCATGCAGTCTTTGGAAAAGTACTTTCTGATAAAGACATGGATACGGTAAACGATATCAGAGTCGGAGATAATATTATCGGTATTAAGATTGCTTAATTCGGATTTTCGGATCTAAGTATCTTATGGTTCGATAAAAATTGTAATCCAAAGGCTTTGTTTTTAGTTAAAAACATATATTTTTTTCTTTAATGTGTTTTTTGTTTATTATATTTGCAGTTGTTGTGTAATTGGAAATGCAACGATACTATATATTATAACTTCCCCTAGTATTACCCCTTAAAAAGTACAACTGATTTATCAGTTGTAATTCCATTTGACCTATTTGAGAGTCTGATAACCTAGAGCCTTTTGGGATAAGATTTTTTTAAGTCGAATTTTTATAATGAGTAAACTACACAAGATACTTGCGTATGCAAGTATATCTCTTCTAGTATTGGGGGCCATTACTAGCAATCTTCACATTTTTTCAGGTACCGGAAATAGCCGGCATGTTGATAAGCATGAGTTAAAAGATAAATTAGATCATCTAGATTTAGTTTATAATAATTTGGTTGTTTCAGGCTGTGCAAATGAAGCTTCTTTAAATGAAGAATATTTAAAATCACGTAAAGAGCTTGCCGCTTATTTAAAGGAATTAGACATCAAAAGCTCTTCTTCTTCAATGATGATGTCTGTGGCATGTCCTGAGATTCAAGTGATAGAATTAACGGATGTTCCAGGGTTTTCACAAACTGATTTATTAATGAAATGTGGAGATGCGGATACCTTGGCATTTTTAATTTTTATAGAAGAGCCCGGCAGTATCAGTGGTACTCAAATGAGTTTAGCTTTTGATGCGGGTATGGAGTATGGAGGATTTGAACTTACTCATTATGGTGGACCTACCACCATTTCCAATGTTAATCCTAGTCCGAGTAATCCAAAATTTCTATTAGAAGGTATTACAGATGGAGTGTTTGTGGCGTATATCGGAGCGAAAATCACCTGTGATGCCAATATAACTGCATTAGATTATGAAATAGACGCTCAGTTTAATTTTATATACGAGGATACTTTAGGACAGTTTGTTTCATGTAGACAAGATTTAACGATTGATCATCAGTACGATGATTTTATAAAAGAGCCCGATCTAGCAATGGTCGGTAGGAATCTCACAGTCAATACCTTAGGGGTACAAAAGTGTGTTAGGGTAGATATGATACAAGGAGGATTGCCACCTACCTATTGGGATAGTTTATATTTTCAGACATGCAATTTGGATTTGTCTGGAGAGTTGCAATTAAATAGGGTTAGAATATGGAACAACGATACAGGTTGGTCTGCTAGTTTGCCCTCTGGAGTTTGGAGTTATGATCAATCTACGCTAAATTTTTCAATGCCTATTGGATCTGAGTATATGGGACCTGATGGAAAAACGCTTTCTAATCAATCTATATATGTTGAGCTATGTTTTTTGGCAAACGATTGTCCTGCAGTTAATACTCAAACGGTAAAATATAAAGCTAGCTACGGATGTAATGGAAGCGTATGTAAAGAGGTTCAAAAGGATCAAACTATAAAAGTTGCTCCTAATGCTAAAATTAAACCGATTGCAACTGCTGAATTAACAAAAGTTGCAACGGTATGTGGAGATCCTGCAGAAATAGATGTCAGCGTAATGAGTGGATTGACAAGTAGTGGGGCCACCTTAGAATTTCCACAAGATTCTGCAGTTGGTTTATATACAGATTTAAAATTTCGATTTGAGGCTTGTGGAGCTTCATCTATGGAATTAACAGATATAGTATTTAGTGAAGCTACGCTGGATGAAGAGTTATTTGAATGGGCTGAAGACGATATTGTCGTTGATTTATCTTCTAATACGGTAGATTTAGATGGGCCCGGAGGAATAATAGATGCAGATTTTGATGGATTTTTTGATGACCTGCCTGGAGGTTCTAGCCTTGATTTTAAAATGCAATTTAATTTTTCCTGCTCCGCTTCTCCCGACCCGACGAGTATAATTTGTAATAATCTAGATTGTTCTTTTGCTCAGATAATTATTGAGGGTAATCGTGACTGTGGTCAATCATTTAAAGAAGAACCAGCAGTTGGACCGTTTGATATTTTATATGGAGCAACTTATGCAGCCGGAGATTCTACTGCATTTAATACTTCTAATCGTATAAATCTGGGAACAACAGGGAAAAATAGTAGTTGTGCTACTTATCCTGCTAGAGTTACAGAAGTAGAATTTAAATATGTTTTTGAACAAAATGATAATGTAGTAGGATGCTCGGATGCGGACAATATTTTACAAATACTATTTGATGGGTCACCTTTACTAGTATACGATACTCAGCTTACGGGTAATGTAACAGTTACTCCGGAGGGAGGGGTAACTCAGTCTATTGGAGCAGGTTTAGCTACTTGGACAGATTTAAGTTTAACAACTAGGATGTTATCCATTCCCTTAGGCGATGCTTTGGTAGGAGATACCGTGAGATATAAGTACATGATCGAGGTAGATTCAGCCCAATGTGCACCTACTCAATACATGAGTGCAACACATCAAGTATTAGAATTATGTAACGACTGTGATTGTGAGATAGTGAAGGCATGTGGGTCTATTAATTTTCAAAGTAATCCTTCTGATTGCGGATGTGAATGTGAATGGCGAGATTCAATAGTAACTCTTCGAAGATTGAATCTTGGGTTTAAGAATAAAGACAGGGCTGAGTTAGCTGATTTAAATGTTGTTGAAGCAGCAGGGGATTTAGATAAATTTCTGGCGGGAGACACAATGTTTCTCAGAACAGCTCATATACCTAAGAGTGATGCAGTTGTGGATGATCCATGGTATTGGCATTTTGAATTTGGTTTGTTTAACGGATCATTAAATGGCTGGGAGTCAAGGAAGTTGGAGCTTGACATGGATGCTAAGAATTCCGAGTTGTTGGGTCTATATTTTAAAAAGAAAGGAAGTACGACAAAAACATTTATTGATTTTTCAATGTTGGCTCAATGCCAAGGAGGGAATTCACCAAATAGAGGAGGTGTTCTTTTTGATTTTGGAGAAACTCCATATGATGACTATGTCACCAATATGTATAAGGAAAATCCCAATAATGCTACAAGTAGTTTCGAACCTGCTGATAATACTCGATTAAGAATTAGATTTTACAACCCAGAAAGTTTAGCTTCTTGTGCCAATGGTGGTAGTAAGGCTTGGTGGTTTAAATCAGAACCTGCAGATTGTATAACAGAATTAGTAGACTTTTATAATATTGAAGCTGGGGATACTATTTTCTCAGAGATAAAATTTCCTTTAATAAAAAATCCTTCTCGAGCTGCTGATTTATATGAAGAAACTAAGACTACAACACCTCATGCATGGGCCTGGTCGGATATCCGTGTTTTTGATGAAAATGATGCAGATTGCATAATAGGCGTTCAGGAATGTAGATCTCCTGCACCGTATTTTACGACATGTCCCGATTCTATTTTTGCCAGAACAGAAATAGAGTATACAGCATGTGGTGGATCTGTTGAGCATTTATTTGTTGTTAGAGAACCTGCTCCACTGGGTTGGTTTTCTAAGGAGTGGAGACCATATTATGAGCTTCAGGATATAACCATTCCTATTTATTCTCCACTTGTTTTTTGTGGGAATTTAAGAGCGGTAACACCGTCTGGTTTAGAATATCCATTGACTATTAAGTCTACAACAAACCATAGCTGCCAGACAATTGCAGGAGAGGAATACTGTACGGTCAGTTCAGGATCCTTTGGGACAATTACCTTTAATCCTTTTGAAGATGGTTATGAGGGATTAGCAATAGGTCAGTCGAATGTAACAGGATGTATAGATACATTGAGGATTCTATATGATCTCTGTAAAATTTGTGAAGTAGATATAAATACGGAAGGGTATAGATTAGAATACGACTACAAGTTTCCTTATAATGAGCCTAATCCCAACTGTTATAAATGTAGCCAAAACGATACCAACATGACTGGGATAGATGTTGCGGGTTGTGAGGATTTAGTACATGGGCAAAACTACTATACAGCCTTAAGTTTAGATACACTTTTATATAAGAATGATAGATTCAGTGAAGATGCCACGAGCATGCCTCCGGTCACTAATTTTCCAAGTTTAAGCACAAGTTTGGATCCAGTAGAGGGAGTTGCAATTATGGCTAGTGGAGTTCCTGGTACAAGTGAAGAAATTAATAATATACGAGTATGTACAGGTACAGATGGAGCTGATACCCATATGGGTGTAATTACCTCTTTTACTGTGCCTAATAGTATTGCTCTAGTTAATGCTTATGATGATAGTGCAGTTCCTAATGTCTTAGCAACAACGATTGTTGCGACCTCTGCCACACATACCACCTATGCCATCGCAATAGGGGATATGTTGCCTAATACCTGCATAAACATTAAAATAGGAACTACGCTATTATATTGTCCGGAACCACCGGAGTCCTCAGAAATTTGTTTTTCTACAACATCGGGTTGTTTAGATCCTGTTTTATTGGCAGCTTTAGCTACAGGAACGAGTCCATGTAATAGCTCAGGGGTGTGTTATGAATATACAGTAGGGGAGACAGGAATTCAAGGAGCATTTTTGAGACCAGAAAGTACACTTTACGATTTATGTGATACAATCCCTTTTGCGTATTTAGTTAAAAATACCAACGAAACGGATTTGACGGATATCGTATTGAACATGGTTGTGCCTCCGGGAATGACTTTAGTTACAAATTCTTTTGAAGCATCTTATCCTAATTGTGGAGACGCCTTTAATCCTGACAATTCCATAGCAGGTACTTTTTATAGTGTAGCTCCTCCTAATATAAATGGGAATATGCTGAGTTATCCTGAAGATCAAGTATGGAGTAATGATATTCATGTAAATGGGCTTCCTAACTTAATCGATAATCTAGATAACTGTAATTCATATGCGGTGCTGAGATTTAAAGCAGTAACTAATTGTGATGAGTTTGTATCAGGTACCAGATCGAGTTTTGAGGTGCTGGCTAAAGATCCATGTGGCCCTGATAATTTACAAAGTCAAGATCTTAGTGATCCAATAAGAATTAATGGAGCAGATCCAGAAGATTTTGCTCAAATACTTGTTACGGCCAAGCCTTCGGAGGCGTATTGCGATTCAGAGACTCCTGAATTTACAATGACTGGGCAAAATATCTCTGAAGTAGCTTCCGGAGATTCGGTACAGCTTTGTATTACTCTTCCTTCAAATTTGGCATATCAAATGGGTTCAGCATATTACGCTATTCCTTCGAGTCAATCAATAGGTGCAGAAACGATTACAAGTATCGGAGCAGATACACAGGTTTGTTTTGCCGGATACAATAATATGCCAGTAGGAGGGGCATTTACAATTAAGTTTAAAGCAGATTTTGATGTAAATTCCCCTTGTGGTGATTATAAGATCGGAATAGATATTAAAGAATTAGTAGAAGACCAAGAATGTGTCCCCGGACCACCAGAGTCTTGTGATGTTTTTGTTCAGACTTCGGTTAATCCAGATTTTACAGTTACTCTGGAAGCTCCAATGGAAATAGAAGATTTGAAATTGACTAAGTTATGTACGGAGCCCCTAGATCCTTGTGTTCTAAAATATGTGGTTAACATAGTAAATCACGGACCTGATTATGACGCTGACCTAGTTTTTGACTTGCATGATGATCTATTGGCAGATGGTGATTTGGATTATTTTGATCCTATACTTTCTACAATGACACATGCGGTGCAAGTTGCATCCGGAGATACCATAACTATAGAAGGAACATTTACTGTTGCCGCTATCAATGCATGCCCGACTTTATTAAATGTAACATTTGATTCGGATTGTGTATGTAATTATGCTACAAAAGCATTTTCTACTATTGAACCAGAATGGATTTCTGCTCTGGACCCTACAACTATATTATGTCCTGGACAAGAAATAGGATTGAGTACTTGTGGAGATTATGATTTATCATATGATCCCGTAGATAATGTAATTGAACGTATCGTTGGAGACAGTATTTATATAAGCCCAGTGGATCCTACAATATTAACTTCTATTAGTGTAAGTGGAACTATTGGAGAGTGTGATTATTCTGTGCTGAAATTCATCAGAGGTTTTGAAGACTTCGATATGGCGTTGACAGTTGATGAAGGCTGTGAATATCAAGATTTATTTTTAGATTTAACGATTCCTGATTCCTACAAAGACGGTACTTCTATCTCCTGGTCTCCATCTACTTATTTGGATGACTCTCAGAGATTTGATCCGATTTTTAATGGACCTGCAGGAAATTACTGTTATACAGTGGATTTGGCATTAAGTGCTACTTGCGTAAAAACAGAGGAAATTTGTTTTGAAATATTTGCCAATGGACTAGTCTTAATAGATGGTGATACTGATTTTTGTTATGGCTACCAGCCAGCAAATCTATCAGCAAGCGGCGGATATGATTATTATGAATGGTATAAAGTAGATGCTGGATTTGAGATTCTTAAGTCTCTTACGTTTACAAATACATGGAGTGGTCCGACAGAACCTGGAGATTATCTAGTTAAAGCATATAGTTCTTCGAATTTGTGTCCGAGTATTTCAGGATTACATTCCGTAAGTTCTAAAGAATGTGTGGATTTAGAGCTTACTAAAAACGCAATTAATATATCTGATCCATTTATATTAGGAAGTCAGATTACCTATGAGATTGCAGTTTGTAATATAAATGATTCAGCAATCGGGATGGTCTTTGATGCCACAAATGTGCAAGTAATTGATCAACTGCCAGGGGCAGTGTCCTATGTGACACATTCGCATACATCAGGAAGTTACAGTCCTGGTTCTAATGAATGGGATATCTCTCTTTTAGAAAATGGTACCTGTGATACCTTATGGATAGACGTAACGGTTGATGATTACGGTAGTATTGTAAATGATGTTCAGATTACAGAATCTGATAATGAAGATGTAGATTCTACGCCCAATAACGATGACGGAGATCAGGACGAAGATGATGAAGATAATGAGATGGTTTCTATAGATACATTTGATCTTTCTCTTACCAAAAAATTAAATGCTTTTCAGACTACACCGGTTACCATAGGCAGTACTGTAACCTACGATATTGAGGTTTGTAACCAAGGTACGGTAGATGCATACAATGTGGAGGTAGTAGATTATGTTCCCGTTGGTATGATGGTGACAGATGTAAATTGGACATTGGGAAGTTTAGCTAATGAATACTTCAGAACCATATCTGGGCCGATTACTTCTGGTAATTGTGAAACCATACAGTTAGTAACTGTAATTACGGCTATTCCATCTAGTGGTTCTTATATTAACTATGCAGAGATTAGTGAGGCGGAAGATATTCATGGGAATACCCCCGCTGATATTGATAGTTTTTCAGATAATGAACCCGGAAATGATGGTCCAGTGAGCGATGATGATACTTCTAATACCAACGGTGATGAAGATGATCATGATCCAGCTGAGATTCAAGTAATCGTCGTAGACTGTATGGCTACTAATGATGGTCCTGCATGTCCGGATGGTCCTGTGGTGCTTTCCGAGTCAGGTGGTGATGGAGTAAGTTGGATGTGGAGTGGACCTAGTGGATACTCAAATGCAACGCAGAGTCCTACGATAGATCCTGCAGTTGCAGGTACGTATTCCGTAACGGTTACAGACAGCAATGGCTTAACGAGTACTTGTGAGACTACGGTAGCGATCTTGCCAGGTATAATAATAAATGGAACTGCAACAAATGCGAACTGTAATGCCTCATCTGATGGTGGAGTAGATATAACAGTAACAGGAGGGACTGCACCATTTACTTATGATTGGGATAATGATGGCCCAGATGCAATAGATGATGATGCAGAGGATTTAGCAGGAGTATCAGCAGGAACATATGTCGTTACTGTGACTGATGTTTCCGGTTGTACGGCGACATCTTCTTATATAATAACAGAACCGGTAGTACTTTCATTTACAGAGGTTATTTCGAATGTCCTATGTAATGGAGATGCAACAGCTATGGTAGATGTAACTGCAGTTGGAGGAACGACTCCTTATGAGTATAGTTTAAGTGGTATGCCATGGCAGCCTGGAAATGTATTCGGGGGTCTTACTGCTGGCAACTATACACTAAGTGTTAGAGATGCAAATAATTGTCTGACTACTAAGTCTATTTCGATTACGGAGCCTTCTACTCTTACATGTACGTCATCAGGAACTGATGCAACAGATTGTGATGTGAGTGATGGTACAGTTACTGGAGTTGGGGCTGGAGGAGTTACGCCATATTCCTATAGTTTAGATGGTATTACTTATCAGCCGAGTGGGACATTTACAGGCTTGATGGCTGGGATGTACATGGTTATTGTAAGAGATGCTAATGGGTGCGAGAGTATGTGTAGTGTAATGATAGAAGCTCCATCTACACCTATGTGTCAGATAACGAGCATAACTCATGTTGAGTGTTACGGTCAGGCGACAGGAGCGGTAACGGTCATCGGTTCAGGTGGCAACGCCCCATATGAATTTTCTGATGATCTAGCTACATGGCAGGCATCAGGATCATTTACAGGTTTAACTGCTGGTATGCAAATGATATATATCAGAAATGCAAACAGCTCCATGTGTATAAGTGCTTGTATGTTTGAGATAGAGCAACCAGAAGAATTGACGTGCTTACTTACACCGACTCATGTGAGTTGCAATGGAGGTATAGATGGGACGATAACTACTATTGCCACTGAAGGAACGATGCCGTATGAGTATAATGTAGATGGAGGTGCTTGGCAGTCTAGTCACATTTTCATGGGACTTAGTGCAGGAACACATACCGTAACGATCCGAGATGGTAATAACTGTTTGAAGTTATGTAGTGTCACGATCACTGAACCTGCTGCCTTAGAATGTGCGACGGTAGGAGTAGATCCATTATGTAACGGCGATGGCACAGGGACGATAACAGTGACAGGAACAGGAGGAGTTGCTCCTTATGATTATAATATTGACAATGGCGTATGGCAAGATAGTAACATCTTTACTGGTGTCGTAGGAGGAGCATATATCCTTACGATCCGTGATGAAAACGATTGTACATCTACCTGTCAGGTTGTAATTACAGAACCCGCACCATTGTTATGCGAATTGGTAAACCTAACACCAGAGTCGTGTGTGTTTAATGACGGTTCTATAGAGGTAAATGCAACAGGAGGTACAGCACCATATACATATAGTATAGATGGAGGAACAACAACACAAGCTACAGGGCTTTTCACAGGCTTAACATTAGGCGTCTTTACAATTACGATACAAGATGGAAACGGATGTATAGAAACGTGTGAGCATGAGATATTGCCAGATTGTTTTGATTTGGC
>CALDEN010000037.1 GCA_937942405.1 uncultured Saprospiraceae bacterium | reverse complement strand
TAGACTATATCGCTGCTAATAACTTGACTACTCAGAAAACAGACGAAGGCATTCACTATATTATAGATACTCCTGGAAACAGCGAAAATCCAAGTATCAATAGTAAGGTTACTGTAAACTATAAAGGGTATTTCCTAGATGGAACTGAGTTTGACGCTAACGATAATTCGGAGTTCGGATTATGGCAAGTGATCCAAGGATGGCAAATAGCTATTCCATTACTCGGAAAAGGCGGATCTGGAACATTCATTATCCCTTCAGAATATGCATATGGAACTAGTGGTCAAGGAAGTATTCCAGGCAACACCGTACTCGCATTTGATGTTACGCTGATCGACTTTGAGTAGACTTTTGGGCTTTTAGATACCATGGTAGATATAGTAGAAATAGCAGTATACAACCTATTACATACGTAACCATTAAATAATACGGCCAAGGCCCAAAATAGTCTAACAGTGAGGCACTTACTGGCTTATTACAGGTATAAAAATAATTACTCCCCGTGATCCAGTTAAAAAGATTTATCAATACAAAGTAAATATTGATGTATATAAAGCTACGTTTTAAGTCTTGCCATGTGATCTTCAATTTATACACATAAATCGCATAAAACGGAAGAACGATCAGTGCACTATGCATCATCCAGTAAGTCAGATATCTCATAGATGGAAAGTCTCCATCTACATCAGGAGTAATATTGGCTTGTAAGGTACCAGCTAGTATTAAGAAGTACATGACACCGAGTAGATTCCTATTGCGGTAATACATAACAAAAGGTGCAGCCATTCCCAGAACCCGGCATAAGTGCAAGGGCAATTCGGCCTGAACGACAAAAGATCCATCTAGATACAGCACCCACATCCTGATAACAACACCGAGTGTCGCAATCATTGCAAAACCTGTTCCTAGCCAAGTCTTGCCTCGCTCTGTGAGGTAAGTATTTGCCGACATAATACATACCACTCCTAATAATGCAATAAATAGTATCGGCAATAGATGTGCAGGACTAAATAATCTAACCACTAGGGAAAAGCTGGCTAACATGTATGGTATTTCTTGGAGTTTACTTTAAATTACAGAAAATTAAAGTGTTAAAATTCTAAGTTTATGAAGATTGTAAAAAATATTTTCTTGAGCCTCGCTTTGTGCTCGTTTTCCATAATCAGTTTTGCTGGTGAAGGGATGTGGCTTCCGCTGCTCCTTAAATCACTCAACGAGGGAGAGATGCAGTCCATGGGAATGAAGCTATCCGCTGAAGACATCTATTCTGTAAATAAAAGTTCGCTTAAAGATGCCATTGTCCATTTTGGTGGATTCTGTACTTCAGAGATTATCTCCTCAGAAGGGCTGATGTTGACTAATCATCACTGCGGATATGGACAGATCCAGTCGCATTCCTCTATCGACAATAATATGCTTAAAAATGGTTTCTGGGCCATGACTAAAGAAGAAGAACTTGCAAATCCTGGCCTTTTTGCAAGGTTCATAAACCGTATCGATGACGTCACAGAGATGGCCTTAGCAGGGGTTAAAGAAGGAATGTCTGACAAAGAAAGACAATCTATCATCGACAAAAACCTAGAAGCTGTCAAAAAGAACTACACACTAGAAGAATTCCAAGATGTAATGATCCGACCATTCTATAATGGCAATCAGTACTTTGCATTCGTCACGACCACATTTAATGATGTACGTCTAGTAGGAGCACCTCCTGAGTCTATCGGAAAATTTGGATCAGATACAGATAACTGGGTATGGCCGAGACACACTGGCGATTTTTCTCTATTCAGAATCTACGCAGGACCAGATAATAAGCCCGCGGATTACAGTGCAGACAATGTACCATATAAGCCTAAGCACTTTTTACCGATTTCATTAGACGGTGTGGAAGAAGATGACTTTACATTGATATTTGGTTTTCCAGGAAGGACTAACCAGTATCTACCCGGTGTAGCTGTAGAGCAAACCATGAATACGCTCAATCCTGCAAAAATTAAAATCAGAGATACCGCTCTAAAGATCATCGATAAGTACATGAGAGAAGATGAAGAAGTACGTATCCAGTACGCTTCTAAATTTGCAAGAGTAGCCAACTATTGGAAAAAATGGATCGGCGAAAACCAAGGACTCAAATCTACAGATGCTCTAGGCCGTAAAGCAAAGTTCGAAGCAGACTTTGTAAAAAACAACGAATCCGAAAATGGTAAATCGCTCCTAACTGCTTTTAACAAAGCGTACAATGACATTGAAGAAGTAGCACTCACTAGAGACTACTACCAAGAGATCGCTATACGTAATATCGAACTCCTCAATATGCAGAGAGCCATCCGATCACTGGTAAGCAGATATGATGAAAATGGAGAAAAAGGATATACCGATTTCCTGCCAAGAGTAAAAGGATATTTAGATGGATTTTATAAAAACTATCAGCCCAAAATAGATCAAGAAGTATTTGCAGCACTTACTGAGATGTATGGCTCGGAGGCCAAAGAAATGTACATTCCTAAAACTTTAAAAACAGCAAGCATGGCATCTAAAGAAGGATATCGTGCTCTGGCAGATCAGATCTATACTAACACCCTCTTTACAGATCATGTAAAAGTTACAGAAGTACTCGACTTAACACCTGAGCAGGCTGTTGCCAAAATCAAAAATGATGCTGCATATAAACTCGGTGTAGAATGGGAGTCTCTTTACAACAGTACGATAGCAGATCCATATAGTCGTCAGAAAAATGAAATCGATTCATTACAAAGAATATACATGCAGTCGATTATCGAGACTTTCCCTAAACAAAAGTTCTATCCTGATGCTAACAGTACGATGAGAGTCACATATGGTCAAGTAAAAGGATACCGACCTAAAGATGCCGTACACTATACTCCAGTAACCTATCTAGATGGAGTGATCGAGAAATATGTGCCGGACGATTATGAGTTTGATGTATCTGATAAACTACTCCAATTACATAGGACCAAAGACTACGGTCAGTATGCCGACACCAACGGAAAAGTACCAGTATGCTTTATAGGAAGTAATCATACTACGGGTGGTAACTCTGGAAGTCCTGCAATAGATGCACATGGAAATCTGATCGGTCTTAACTTCGATAGAGTATGGGAAGGAACCATGAGTGATATAAACTATGACCCTTCCATCTGCCGTAACATAATGGTCGATGCTCGTTATATCCTTTTTATTGTAGACAAGTATGCAGGTGCAGGACACCTCATCGACGAGATGAAACTCGTACATCCTAAAAAAGATATGAAAGTAACCGAAACTATACCTAAGAAAAAGAAAACTTGGAAATGGTGGAAGCGATAGAAATAAATTCTATTAATAACATAGGCCGATCCGAATCATTTTGGGTCGGCCTTTTTACTAAAGTCAATAATAGAAAATATACTAAAGACGAGTAATTTTTAACAAACCGGCTTAGCATAATAATACATTTCTACATGCGTGTTTAATCAAAAAGTAAAAATTGATACTGTTATACCTACAGTAGATATATAGAATGATAAAGAATTTCATAAAACTACTTATCTTCAATCTGACACACATTACATCTCTGCATTTTCTGATTTATAAATAATCAGAGACCCTCAGAAGGAGATTATACGAGCTTAAACAAGTCTCATAGTTTCTCCAGAAAGTGATCTATTAGTGGAAATGAATATAGTATTCAATAGATATTTTTAAAAAGCAATAATTATGAAACTACGTTTAATTTGTAAATCGTGTCAAAAAGAAAGTACATTAAAAGAAAAAGAGCTCTCACGTCCTTATCTAGCTGACAAAATAGGAGAAGAATTTTCTCACCGATGCTCAACTTGTGGAATAGAAGCTAAGTATCATGTTAATCAAGTTACTGCCCACAATTCTACTTCTATAAAATTGATCGGTTCTTTTCTAGGTATTGCAATAATGGTAGGGCTTACGATACTCTTTCTAATCACTGGATACATTACTAATCTTGGATTAATCATAGGTGGTGCCGTGCTAGCAGGAAGCCAGTTGTCAACGGGAAGTTCTAACGCTCATGCGTTTAACTCCTACTATCTTTGAAAGTACTATCTGAGTCTCAATATAATTGCTGCTTAAGTTTACTCTCTTGCTTTTATTACCATTAACGTTTTTAAATGATTATAAAAAATATCCTTCTTGCGATCTGTAGTATTCTATTCTTAATGGTAGGAGCTGATAAGTTCTTGGCATTTTTGGATCCTCCTTGTTCATTAATGAGTAATATCTCTCCCATGATATGGAAGATACTGGGAGTCTTACAAATATCAGCCGGAATAATAATCTGGTTTCCAAAATTTAGAAGATATGTTGTAGGCTTCTTCTTTGTATTTATGCTCTTGTTTTCCATTATACATTTAGTAAACGATACGTATGACATAGGTGGATCTATGTTTATGGCTATATTATTAGGCCTACTCTTGTGGAACCCTACTTTTATGAAAAGTAAATCTTAAGAAATTCTAAACAGAAACTCACTTAAGGCTTTTAAGAAGCTATACGTCTACTTTGTGCTCATTTATAGGACTATATAGGATAGTACAGGTTCCTGTCATTCTAAAAAACTATAGCTCGATCTTTCATATAAATCGGCTTGTTCCTTCATCAACACAATAAATCAACTAATCTAATAGTTGTATAACTAAGTTTTTAGTTGTAAGTTTATTTTGTGTTTAAACAGTCGCACTAGTTTGATTTTATAAAAAGAATATGAGTCATAAAAAATTAACCAAGGCAGAAGAAGAGATCATGCAATTATTCTGGGAGCATGGACCCAGTACAGTAAGTCAGTTACTGGATCAGCTTTCTGAACCTAAGCCTGCACAGACTACTTTATCCAGCTTTGTACGTATACTCGAAAAAAAAGGCTTTGTAAATCACAAGGCTTATGGGCGTACTTATGAGTACTTCCCTATTATCACTCAGGAGGAATATTCTAAGTTTTCTCTGAAGTCCTTAGTGAGTAATTATTTCGGCGGATCGATGAAAGAACTCGTGTCCTTTATTGCCAAAGAAGAAGATCTCAGTCTTCAAGAAATTACCGATATCATTGAAGAATCTAAAAAAGAACAATCATGATTATCTATCTATTGGAATTTAGCAGTTTATTGATACTCGCAGCGGTGGGTTATTTTATATTTCTCAAAGGAATAAAGCACTACGGGATTAGCAGGAAATATATACTCGGAAGTATATTCTTAAGTTTATACATACCTACTATCCCAGTTATTGCTTATGAAAAGCTCAATGTGTTTTCGATCACATTACCCGAACTTACGATCATGGCTTATGGAAACGGCAGCTCTGAAATTTTAAGCGGCACCTCCTTTAACTGGTTATATATAATCGCTTCTATCTATCTTGTCATATCCCTCATTTTGATTTTTCGATTGATAAGATCTACCTGGCTACTCTCTCGGACAATTAGAAATAGCTCTACCGAAAATATAAGTGGAGAAATATGCCACTTCTCTAACACCGTTAAAAATCCATTTTCATTTTTTAAGTACATCGTATTGCCTAGTGCTGTTACGTATAGTACAATAGAGCTAGACGCTATCATAAAGCACGAAAAACTACATGTACGCTACGGCCACTCTATCGAAAAGATAATGATAGAATTATTCAAGTGCATAGTCTGGTGGCACCCTATAGCATGGTACTATTCGAGAGAGCTCGATCTCATACACGAGTATCAGGTAGATGAAGCCATGTCTACTCAGATGGATTTTAGCGAATACAAAAAGGTACTGATCGATCTTATTTTATATCCACCAGGTCTACGTCTGGTAAATCCCATTTCTTCTAACATCAAAAAACGTCTAAAAATGATGAATCAAAAAAAACAAAGTAATAGCACCTTAAGATTTTTAGGACTCAGTGCCTTATTGATAATAGGTAGTATAAGCATCCACTCTTGTCAAAAAGAAGATGCAAGCGATGCAACTATTCCTGCAAAAAACACCATTAAAAATACTCTAACAGAAGATAAAAAAGAATCCTACTTATATGAAAGTATCGATACTGTTATCACATTCAATGCTGAAACATACGAGGAAACCGTAGACATCATAAAAAATGAAAGTACCGTCTATACCTCTCCTCAAAGCATGCCTATGTTTCCAGGTTGTGATGATCTCTCTGGGGAGGAACTAAAAGACTGTAGTAATCAGAAACTATTACAGTTTATTTACAAAAACATCACCTATCCTGCAAAGGCTAGAGAAGCAGGAAAAGAAGGAATGATGGTCGTTCAATTTATCATAGGTACCAATGGAAAATTATATGGAACTCAATTTATGAGGACCTTGGGAGCAGAGTTCGAAGATACCATTGATGATATGCTCACCAAAATGAACAATGAGATTACTTGGATTCCAGGAAAAAACGACGGCAAAGTTGTCGACGTACAATATACCCTTCCAGTTAAATTTAAACTAGAAGGATAGAAATAAAAAGGGCTCATGAAAAATCATGAGCCCTTTTATATTCTGTTCTTTTTTCTGTTTACTTCTTATAGACTTTGACTGTAGTCAATGTTCCTTCCACATTTAATCCCATAACGTATATGCCATTAGTGAGGTTAGACACATCTGCCTCTAAAGTATTATTTCCTTCTTGAAGCTTAGATACTGATTGTGTATACACTGATCTACCTGAGATGTCATTTATAAAGAACGTTGCATTCTCTATTTGCTGAGTTGAATCAAAATACAAAGAAGCTCTGTTTCCTAAAATGTTTCCCTTTAATGATTCTTGTATTAATGATACTTCGTTTGTATTCGAGATTTGTTCTATAGCCCCTCGCCAAACATCAGCGTTAAAAAATGTTTTATTATCGTTCTCATCCCATTGCCATATAATCGCAACAATTTCTGTGTCTCCATCTGCAACACTCAGTGTGCTAGGAGCTTCTAATGTTAAGGGGTATTTTATCCTCCCTATTGTACTGGTATCAACATCGAATTTAAATCCAAATGGTTCATCGATAAATGAAGCAGTTAATAACTTTGGTTGTAGAACTTCACCTTGTCCTTCCTGATTATGGCTAATGTTATTCTGTATTAAATATAAACCAAAACTAAAATCCCCACTAACTAAACCATTAAATTCCACAATCATTTCAGCAGAAAGTGAATTACCATCTAAACTTAAAAAAACATCTTCGACATCTATTCCCATTAATGCGTCTTGCATAACAATAGAATCGACTGTCTCAACCAATAAATCTATTGTCTCACCAGCGTTACTTGGCGTAATGTTTTGAATTTCAGAATTAAGAAAAAACTCTGGCTGTCCATTTCCCCCTAGTTCCTCCGTTATTGCAATAGATACCTCATTTGCCAAATCTCCAGAATGATGCATAAGAATAGGAATTCCATTACGGGTTTCCATTTTTTCTACAATATCTTCAAAAACAGGCCATGCCCATCCTCCACAATTGGGACACCAATCAGCAGACTTTTTAACTATAATTGAGAATTGATCATCTTGTCCATTTATGTTACCTAAGAAAATAAAACAACAAGCAACTAGTAAAATATTTTTCATAATTATTCTTTTAATGAATTTTAAAGATATTGTTTTTTAAACTAATCCATTCAAGGTATAATGCCTTACTCCAAATTCAAGCTAATGGAAAGGGTATAAAAAAAGGGCTCATGATAAATCATGAGCCCTTTTTTAAAATGTTCTTTTTCTGTTTACTTCTTAAAAACTTTGACTGTAGTCAATGTCCCTTCCACATTTAAACCCATGACGTATATGCCATTAGTGAGGTTAGACACATCTGCCTCTAAGCTATTATTTCCTTCTTGTAGATTAGATACTGATTGTGTATATACTGATCTACCTGAGATATCATTTATAAAGAATGTTGCATTATCTATGTTTTGAGCGGAGTCAAAAGATAAGGTTGCTGTATTAGCAATGATGTTTCCCTTTAATGATTGTTGTATCGTTGTGAGCTCTGTCGTATTAGATACTTGCTGTATCGTACCATTTACATGAGCGTTAAAGATTACATAGGTTTCCTCATCGATTTTATTCCATACCACTGTAAGTATCTCTGTATCTCCTTCTTCTGCACTGAAACCTGCTGGTCTCATCGTCGTAAAATCGAAACTCTGTACGCCAGTCGTAGCTGTTACTGGAATTCCATACCAATCTTCCGTAAATGCATCTGTAAGCAGTTTTGGCTGAAGCACGTCACCTTGCTGAGACTGATTAGCGATGATGTTATTTTGGATAAAGTATACCCCTATATAGTATTCACCCGTAATTTCACCATAAAACTCTAGGTCTACATGAGCAGTAATTTCTTCAGTATCGACATCTGAAATGATCCCTTCTCCATATACCCCCGCAAATGCACCGAACGATGACAACAGATCGATCTGCTCTCCCATAGATGTTATCGCATCAGGAGCCGTAC
This sequence comes from uncultured Saprospiraceae bacterium, assembly GCA_937942405.1. Taxonomy (GTDB): domain Bacteria; phylum Bacteroidota; class Bacteroidia; order Chitinophagales; family Saprospiraceae; genus JAHDHU01. Next base: position 688 of record CALDEN010000037.1, on the reverse strand, counting down.
TAGAGTTCATGTTTTGGAAATCATTGTTTAAATAAAATTCTGGCTGATACTGATATTTTAAATTTTCGCACCATGCTCGAGAAGTGGGTGTTTCTAAATCTCCAGATCTGTGAGCGAGTACATAGATTACATTCTTATCTGCGAGATCAGTACGCATATCTTCAAAGACATCCCATGCCCATCCTCCACAGTTAGGGCACCAGTCTGCCGATACTTTAGTGATGATAGAAAACTGATCATTGCTTACTTGTGCGGTAGCAGTAAAAAATAATATGCTCATAAAGATTGAGCAAAAAATACTTTTCATATTTAGATTTTTCATATGATAAAAAAATATCATATAAAGATAGGTTTTTTTATAAAACCGTGGTGTCCTAGAAACTACCTTCTGACTCCTTATATAGCACCGCAGTAACTACCTGACCGACAATTCTTAAGGTATTAGGGTCTATGTTATCCATATTGTCGTCATGGGTGTGATGGTAATGACCAAAAGTTTCTGATGGATAGTTTATAATATCTACTGATGGAATGCCAGCCAAATTCATGTAATAATGATCATCGGTAATGCCTCCTATTCTCTTTTTCTGAAAAAGATCTCCATATCCCATTCGACCTGCTAGCGTCCATATTTTATCCTGATAAGCACCAGCATCCCTTGTAGAATATCCCTCTAATGGAAACATTG
>CALDEN010000036.1 GCA_937942405.1 uncultured Saprospiraceae bacterium | reverse complement strand
ACTCTAGGAAATGCATTTGCCCATATCTTAGAATGTGCCAATAATAACATTACGGGTTATACTGGCCTTACAGCAGGATCTGCACATTTGATCGTTAATTTCGGTTCGCAAGAGCTGATAGACGCCTATGTTCCTAATATGGTTCAAGGTAAGTGGGGAGGAACGATGTGTTTGACAGAACCGCAAGCAGGTAGTTCATTATCTGATATTTCTACTTCAGCGACTCCGCTAGATGATGGATCGTATGCGATCAAAGGACAAAAGATATTTATCTCTGGCGGGGATCATGAATATTGTGAAAACTTTGTACATCTCGTACTCGCTAGAATAGATGGAGCACCTGCTGGGACTAAAGGAATATCACTGTTCGTAGTACCTAAGAAAAGAATAAATGGAGATGGCCTCGAAGACAATGATGTAATTACAGCTGGAGATTATCAGAAAATGGGGCAGAAGGGATACTGTACGACTCACCTCGTATTTGGAGAAAATGATAACACTCAAGGATGGCTGGTCGGAGCCGAAAATAAGGGACTTAAAAATATGTTCCAGATGATGAATGGAGCTCGTATCGATGTCGGTATGACTGCCGCATCAGTAGCTACGGCAGCTTTTTATGCCTCCTTACAATATGCCAAAGAGCGACCACAAGGAAGAAGAATCCTTGCGGGAGGAGTAAAAAACACCAAAGAGGAACAAACGACGATCATCAATCATCCAGATGTCAGAAGGATGTTACTAACCCAAAGAGCGATCACAGAGGGAGCAGTGTCTCTACTGCTGCAATGTTCTGTCTATCATGATCTCTCACTAGAAGGGGCTGAGGAGGACAGAGAGCGACACCATGACCTTATGGAGTTGCTGACACCTATCGCTAAGACCTATCCATCAGAAGCTGGAAGAGACTCTATAAACAATGGTCTGCAGATATTCGGAGGATATGGATTCTGTACAGAATTTCCGCTGGAGCAGTATTATCGAGACATCCGTATCATGTCCTTATACGAAGGGACTACAGGGATACAGTCTCTAGATCTACTCGGCCGTAAAATTGTAATGAAAAACGGTGTAGCGATGAAGCACTTGACCAAAGAGCTGATAGCTACGATCAAGGCAGCGAGTAATTATGACGATTTAAAGCCCTATGCAGATGCCCTTAAAAACGCATCGAAGACTTTAGAAGAAGTATTGATGCATTTATTACAGTTTGCGATGAGCGGACAACATGAACGATATATCGCAGATGCGACGGTATTTATGGAAATGATGGGAACAGTGGTGATCGGATGGCAATGGCTTAAAATGGCAACTGTGGCCAAAACGGCACTCGTAATCGGGAAGAAAGTCAGTTCGGATAGTTTCTACGAAAACAAAATCCATACGATGAAGTTTTACTTCAAGTACGAATTGCCAAAAATTAATGGTTGTAAGGAAACTTTAATGCATTCAGATTCCTTAACTATCTTAGAAGAAAATAAAGCCGTATTGGCGGATTAGAAATTAAACTTAGAAATAAAAAAGGGAATAATTATGATGGACGAAGCTATAGCACAGTTTAATGCTGCTGCAAAAAACGCAAACCCTATCGGAGGTACCATTAAATTTATGTTAGACGGTAATGCAGTCTATATAGATGGTAGTGGAGATGCTAATGTCGTAAGTCAAGAAGACAAAGACGCAGACTGTACGATCACCACTACTATGGAAAATCTAATAAAATTAAAGTCTGGAGAATTAAATCCGATGATGGCAGTAATGGGAGGAAAGGTCAAAATATCTGGAGATATGGGCCTCGCTATGAAGTTACAAACGTTATTAGGATAGAACTTGGTTGTTCTGTTAGAAGAAAGGGAGGAACTCAATAAACATTGAGTTCCTCTTCTTTTTTTTGTACTATAGATGTTTTACTTCTTTTGGCTTAAAGCCGAATGACTTTTTTTACCGCTTTTCCTTTCAAATCATCATGAACAAACTGGAAATAATAAGTTCCAGCTGGGTGGTTTTTCAGACTTACCATTCCTTCATAGCTCGTATTCATTCTTGCTAGATGTTCATATTGAATAATTTTGCCTTGACTATCCATTACTCTAAGTTCTAGATCTTTGTTTAAGTGATTAGAGATTCCGTCTACCTTTACATGAAAAGCTCCATTAGCAGATGGGTTAGGAGAAATACGTACTTCATTTACATCTGAAACATTGATATTACTCACGGTTGTACCGACAGTAACATCTACGGTGAAAATACAATTGTTACTATCCTCAATCACCACAGTATAATCGCCATCATCTAGATTAAGAAACAAGGGATTATCAGAAAAAGAGGTGCCTCCATTAATACTGTACTGAAAAGGGCTTATGCCTGACTGTGGATTTATAATTATCCATCCATCTTGAGAGTTAGAAGTAGAAGCATCTTGTACCGCTATATCAGCAGTGACATTACATGGTACATTGAGGCAAAATGTTTGTGCTTCAGAGCTTCCAAAGTTGATGTTGAGAATAGATATTAGATCGTTGCCCATTTCATCGACAATGCTATAATTTCCGGTTACGCCATTCCATTGTAAGCCATCTCCAGCGGTATCATAGATTATAAATCTATAACACATTTCATCAGCGAGACACATCGGGATGCTGTATACTGTCTGTCGTTGTGTGTACCCACCGCCACTATAGATTTGATTATTGTCTTGGTCCAGTAATTCCCAACTGGTCTCTGACGGATAATCATCAGTAAGTAATAATAGCGTAATGGCCTCTCCGGTAAGCTGCACATTGAAAGATTGACTTAATGAATCGTTTACAGGGACCTGATCATCTAGCCCATTAGGAGCAGATGTATATAGGTCTATAGTATTAATCCCATCTATAAATCCGTTTAAAGAAAGATTAATAGATGCCGATTCGTTGATTGCAAGATTGACAGTTTCGTTCTGAGTGATAAAGGGACCTCCGTTGAGAGCGTAATTTAAATCCACCGTTTTTAAAGTGTCGAATCCCAGATTTTTAAGTTCTATCTGGATATCCGCACCTTCTGCACAGATTGTATTGTCTAAGCCCTTTATGTCACCTATAGATACATCTCTGTTCGGAATATTACGTATTGTAAAATTCAAACTGTCGTTTCTTAGATTTTGATCTTCGGCAAAATTTGTAAATATGCTGAATGCATAATTTCCGATATCTGCCATATCTGCGGTAGCGGTAAAAGTATGTGTATAGACACTATCTACATGTAAAGTATCGATCATGGCTAGCTCGGTGTTTTCTATACCATTTTCGAATATGTAGCCAACTGTAATGTTGGTAGCGGGCTCTAAGCCCCTATTGTTGATTTGTATAGTAACGATTTCTGTGTCGGTCAGATTTCCTTGAGTTACGGGACTGATTAATGCAGTCGGTCCGATATCGAATGTGTCTCTTGATAATTCAAAATTTACAATCTTAGAGCCGTAGGTATTATCACCTAGTAAATACTCTGCAGTAAACCAAAAAGAATCGTCAATCGGATCTACAGTCATTCTCGAATAATCTCCAAATCGATTAGATGCAGTAAATGCGGAGGTTCCAGTTGCAAATTGGAATTCATCAAAAGTCATCTCGCCCAGAGGGTCACCGTTTCTTCTTCCAGTATATCTTAAAGATGGGAATAGTGTATCTCCAGAAACGGAGTAGGCCAGACCGATGTCACCGTCTCCATTGATGGAAATGCTACCCATCCATCTATGTAAGTTATCTCCACCGGCTACACCGCCTTCCTGATACAGTTCCCATTCTCCACCAGGATATCTTCTTAATTCGCCCCAACGTACAGTAAGTAGATCTACATCAGCATCAACAGATGTGTTGTATACCGCTGATTCATGAGTGCCATAATTCCAGTATGCGACATTATTCATAAGGATCGTCATGATCCCATCCAGTGTCGGGCCGACTTCTGGCTGACTCACACAAGCAGTACCTGGAAGTCCGAGTCCAGGACAAGCTTCTGTGTCAAATGGAGCCGTAGGGATCGAGACTGAGCTGAAACTAGTGTTACTGGCATCTTCCCAATCTAAATTAATAGACCAAACTTCTATAACATCAGTGGCCGCACCACTCCAAGCATCATCATTTATTCTTGCAACATGAATCTCTTCAGTTGCAGGCATCATAGGACTATTCCAGTCCATGGGAGTTAGGGTTGGGAATCCACCTTGGAGTTCTTCGATGTCTACTCGTTGTATATCCACGGTAGCATCGCCATTGAGTAGCTGTTCTCTGTTTATACAATATACCGGATGTCTACCACCACCAGTTCCAGCTTCATTGGCTGTAAAGATGTAGGCTGTAGGCCAGATGCCGTACTTTGGATAATCAACCCATGCTGGTGTGCCAAAAGCATAAATAAACCATGCTCCCATAGGGTCAGAAGTCTCTGACACCGCATATAGTATTCTATCCAAATCAGCAAGATCAGTAAGCAACCATCGATCTGCATTTTCGTCATAGGTAACAATAGGGTCGCCTATGGAAGCTTCTCCGATTTCGCCCCAGAGCGTATTGGTACTTGTAGCATCAGTAAGAGGAGTACCGTCTTTTTCAAATATTCGAAACCATGAAGCATTGATAATTTGTATGTAATGATCTCTACTCACGTCGCCATTTGGATCCGGAGGGAAGATATTTGTAGTACTCTGATCTATACCTTCTATTATGAGCGTAGGTTCTGCAAGGTCTTTAACGCTACGATGATTATTTTGAGATGCAAAAGGATCTCCGTCCAATGGAAGGGACTTGTTCTTGATGCGTTCTGGGAAACCGATATTTGTAAAGTTGTCTTTTACTTTACTGCTTTTTTTGTCCTGTATTTTGGCCAAGTCAGTAGCAGGTCGTTGAATTAAATCTTTGAGTGATTCTATCTTACCTTTCAAATGAGCATGCATATTATCAACTTTAATATCATATCCTTCTTGGGCTGAAGCCAAAGAAGATGAAAGGATAAGAGCAAAGAATAAAATAGCCTTGATAAATGGTGTGATGTAGTTGGTCATTTACAGTGTTTTATGTTTTCTATATTCTACAATAACACATAATATAAGTACAATAAACAGATTTTGTAGAATGTGAAAAGTAATTAATGGTGATAATTTAGATGCTGTCTTTATGGAGACATAGCGTTCTGAGAGAATTGAGGAAGATTATTTAGTTTATGTGGTATCGATAATTTGATAAAAGATCTATTTGACAATGTTTTTTTGGTATTTCTCCATTTCGAGTGAATTCTTTACTTACTTTCTTTTTACTATCAGTTTATCTTGTTTTCTTTGCCGTTCATATGAGCTTAGTTAAAAGTACTAGGCAAAATTGAAAGAATAAAAAATAGAGACTGTAGCCTACCACTATTGGTAGGCAGGCTCAGTTGGTTTAGAATGACTGAACGGTACGTAGTAATTTAGTGACTAGATTTCACTGAATAGAGAAGGAACCTGATTATCAGATCAGGTAGCAGCTGAGTAATGCTCTTTAAAATAATCTTAGTATAAAGTACTAGGTAAAATTGAAAGAATAAAAAATAGAGACTGTAGCTCAGTTGGTTTAGAGCATTACCTTGACAGGGTAGGGGTCGGGGGTTCGAATCCCTCCAGTCTCACAAGAATTTCCAATGGTGGAGATTTTGCTTTGCGACTGGATGAATTCTAGCTGCCCACCCGATTCTGATGAATCGGTTCCTTCCCTACAAAATGACGTTTAGTCATTTTGTTCCTTTGGAACGGTCAGTCATCTCCAGTCTCACAAAAAAACTTTAACAGATCGGGATGTAGCTTAGTCCGGTTAAAGTGCTGGTCTGGGGGACCAGAGATCGGAGGTTCGAATCCTCTCATCCCGACAAATATTCAATCGAATAATATATATATCAAGTAGAGGATAAGTATAAAGTGTCCCGACAGGTTGTCGGGAAGATCGGAGGTTCGAATCCTCTCATCCCGACAAACTTTTCCAACAAATTGTATCACACTTATATTCTACAATCAACATCTACCCAACGACTCTACATTGGTCAGACAAGTGACCTAGTGAAAAGAATTGAAGATCATAATAAAGGAAAATCAAAAAGCACTAAGAATCGAGGTCCTTGGATACTTTTGTACTCTATAGAATTTAAATCTCGTAGTGAAGCTGTTCAGTTAGAGGGCAAATTAAAAAGATGGAAGAACAGTAAAAGAGTGCTAGATTGGATAGCAAGGAGCAGTTAAAGTGTCCAGACAGGGCTGTCGGGAAGATCGTCCCGACATGTAAATAGTCGGGATCATCCCGACTATTTATTTTTAACTCGTTTTTTAAGATATTTTGAAATCAATTCAAATAAGAATCTTCTGATCCTATACATCGAAGTTTAAAGTTCTTTTATCTTCGCCCTCATATATCTGATTTTTACATATTACATCTAATTTCTACTTCCCATCATCTTACAGTTCGACGACGATAAGTTATTGAGCAACTCATAAGCATATTGATATCTCAGGATTTTAATGTGTTGTATTATTTGCTTTACCAGTCTTAGAACCATGAGAATTGTTTTCTTCTTACTTTTTAGTTACTCTATGATCGGGCAATCGCTTGATAGTCAGCTCTCTATGGATTTGGCTAAAAAGAAAGAACTGGAGGAACAGATCGAATTCTTTGAGAATAAGATCAATGATTTACAACTCACTAAGATTATCCAAGATTTAAAGGCAATCGGATTGCCATCTGATGCGTATATCGAACATTCGGCAATGATTCTAGAATATGCAGAAGCTCATGAACAAGCGGCATGGGTAGCACATATGATCTTGCCGAGTATTAAGCAAGGTGTAGAATCTCGTACAAATGATTTCAGAGAAGACCCTAAAGTACAATCGGGAACAGCAATCGAGCAAGATTACTTTTTGACTGATTCTAAATCTGATGGCTCTAAAGAGTACTTCGGCTTTGGTTATGATCGAGGGCATCTTGCTCCTAGTGCAGATTTTCGTTGGAATAAGAAAGCCCTTAGCGAATCCTATTTTTACTCTAATATGTCTCCTCAACTCCCAGAATTTAATAGACAAATATGGGCAGAGCTGGAGATGGCATTACGAGAATATGTGGTAAATAATGACGTTCCTCTCTACGTAATGACTTTACCTTTACTCGAAGACGATCTGCCCAAAATCCCTAAAGCAATCAATCATCTGACGATCCCTAAGTTTTATTTAAAAGTAGCCTTAGATATAGAAAATGAGCATGGCATTGCATTTATACTACCCAATAGTAAAGAGCATGATTTATTGCCGTCCTATGCGATCTCTATCGATAAAGCAGAAGAGATTACGAGCTATGATTTTTTCAGTAATTATTCCAATGATGAGGTAGAAAACACATTCGATAAGGAACGATGGTTTCTAGATTTGGCTGCTGGAGATAAAGAGCCTATTCCTATGGCTGTCCTCAAGAAAAAAAGATATTTTAATACCTTATCCGCTGCTAAGTTTGCAGGAAATGGAAGAGAATATACGGTATGCGGTAATGTCGTATCTAGCAGGTACAGTAAAAAAGGGCATTTATGGTTAACCTTAGATAAGCGATTTCCCAATGATATTTTTTCAGTATTCATCCGTAAGGAAAACTTAGTTCATTTCTCAGGAGATTTAATATCCTCGGTAGAAAACGAAAATGTATGTTTTGAAGGGGAAATCAAAAAGTTTAGTAAGAAGCCGAGCCTATCTATAGAAAGCGAAGAAAAGATGCATTTTTTCGAAGGCTACTAACTCTTGTGTTTTAGATTCATTCCCAGTACTGCTTGCTCTATTCCTTTTGGCGTAAGCTCATACATATCTATCAGTTCTTTGATAACCTGTATGCTGAATGTGTGCTTCCAGTATTTCATGGCTTCTGGATTGAGCCATGCGATCTTATCGAAGTGTGCAGTCATACTGCGATAACTATCTAGGCTTAAGCGATTGAGTTCATATGGGGCCATACTGGCATCACCGATGATAAATACTCGATAATCTGGATCTTTACTCAGGATGCGATCGATGGAAATGGGCTTACTTCGATACGCATCTGTAAATACATAATCGTAAATCGTATTGTGGAAGTAGTAGGTCTCTAGATCATGAGCAAACCTCGTTTTCATTTTTTTAAAGAGCTTCTGAACGATACCGATGTAGCCATCCATAGAGTATCCACCATTATCTACTAGGAGGATGACTTGGAGCTTTTTCTCTTTTTCATTTTTGAGTTCTGGGATAAATAGTCCGCCTCTTTTTAGTCCTTTTTTAATGGTGTTTTCGATATCTAGTTTGTCGATGGCAGATTCTTGCATGATGCCTTTTAGAGAGGCGAGAGCAGCATCGATATTGTTGTCATTAATGAGAGCATCTCTATCTACGGGAAAGTACTTGCGGTCATTGAGGACTTTTCTGGCCATCTTACCACCTCCGCTGCCACCGACTCGTATGCCATCTTTGGCTGCTCCGCCATGACCGTAGGGGGATATACCTCCTGTGCCGATCCAGTGACTACCACCAGAGTGCTTAGACTTTTGCTGGTCCATGACCTGCTTCATTCGTTCGAGTAATTCCTCTAGAGATAGATCAGAGTAATCTGCCATTTTATCCAGCTTTCTTCTTTCGGCTAGACCGTCCTCACCCTGCGGATCATCATCGTTTACGTCTCCACTGTCCTTATCCCAGAGTGCTCTCCCGTCCAAGATCTCTTTAATGTCATACGATGTGAGATGAACATCATCTAGGAAACTATGTACT
>CALDEN010000035.1 GCA_937942405.1 uncultured Saprospiraceae bacterium | reverse complement strand
AAAATCATCTCGCTCGATGTAAAGCTCTCTAGAGAATGGAATTTCTCTTGTACCTGCAGATTCGTCTTGAGGATTATTTTCACCCTTAAGTAATTCCGTTTTATCTTCTGGATAATTTGTGATTACTAGTTTTACGGGATTAAGAACGACCATCATTCTGTCTGCGATGGTGTTGAGTTCGTCTCGTACACAGGAGTTGAAAAGAGTAAGTTCCTGTAGGTTTTCTCTCTTAGTGATTCCAGTCACTTCGCAAAACTTACGTATGGCGGAAGCTGGCACACCTCGACGACGCATACCCGACAAGGTAGGCATACGAGGGTCATCCCATCCACTCACGAGTTTTAGCTCGACTAGCTTGAGTAATCTTCTCTTGCTGGTAATCATATACTCGACATTCATTCGAGCAAATTCTGTTTGTTTACTTGGGAAGATTTCAAGCTTCTCGATTAACCAATCGTATAAAGGCCTATGATGCATAAACTCTAAGGAACATAAGGAATGAGTTATCCCTTCGATCGAATCAGATTGTCCGTGAGCAAAATCATACATCGGATAGATGCACCATTTATCCCCTGTACGATGATGTTTTTCGTTTTTGATACGATAAATGATCGGATCTCTTAAGAGCATATTGGGTGATGCCATATCTATTTTGGCTCTGAGTACACGGGTACCATCAGGGTATTCTCCGTTTTTCATGTTCTCAAAAAGCTCTAAGTTTTCTTCTACAGATCTAGATCGGAATGCATTGTTTTGTCCAGGTTCGGTAGGTGTACCTTTCTGTACGGCCATCATCTCCGCTGACGAATCGTCAACATATGCATTGCCATCTTTAATCAGCTTTATCGCAAAGGCATATAACTCATCGAAGTAATCTGAAGTAAACTTAGTATCTCCGTCCCACTCATATCCGAGCCATTTTATGTCTTTCTTTATGGATTCTACATATTCTGTATCCTCTGTTGTCGGATTGGTGTCATCCATTCTGAGGTTAGTCTTGCCACCATATTTTTGAGCTATGGAAAAACTGACCCATATCGCCTTGGCATGACCGATATGCAGATAACCATTTGGTTCAGGAGGAAATCGGGTAAGTACAGTACCATTGTGCTTGCCTGCCTCGACATCGTTTTTAACCAACTCCTCTAAAAAGTTTAAATTTTCTTTTTCTTCTAGCTCCATAGTTTACATTTTCTCTGGCATCTCTATTCCGAGTATACCCATGGCATGTTTTAAATTATTGGCGACAGCCTGACTGAGTGCTAACCTAAATGATTTAGCCACTTCAGACTCGGCTTTTAAGATACGTACATCGTGATAGAATCGGTGATAAGATCTAGCCAGCTGATAAGCATGAGCGGCTACACTTGAAGGATCATAATTACCAGCCGACTCGCTTAATACATTATCATATTGATCGAGCTGTGTGAGTAGCTCCTTCTCGACATCCTCTAGATTACGATAACTCGTAAAGTCCGTATCTACGGTCTGCTCTAAGTTTCTAAGTACCGATTTTATACGTACATATGCGTTTTGGATATACGGTCCTGTATCTCCTTGCATATCTACGGACTCTTTGGGATTAAAGATCATTCTCTTTTTAGGTCCGACCTTGAGAATAAAATATTTTAATGCTCCCAATCCTATTTTGCGATAGATTTCTTCCTTTTCTTCGGTAGAGATATCGAGTTGTACTTCTCGTTCTTTGGCATTATTGCGAGCCTCGTTGATCACCTCATCCATGAGATCATCGGCATCTACAACGGTTCCTTCTCGAGACTTCATTTTACCTGACGGCAGATCCACCATACCGTAAGATAAGTGATAGAGCCCATCGGCATATGATTTTTTCAGCTTTTTACAGATCTCAAATAGGGCTTTAAAATGATAATCTTGCTCGTTAGCAACGACATAGATCATCTTTTCTGTTCCGTGATTATCGTAGCGTTTATCTACGGTACCTATGTCCTGAGTCATGTAGACTGAGGTTCCATCACTACGGAGTACCAGTTTTTTATCTAGACCTACATCCTCTAGATCGATCCACACACTGCCGTCTTCTTGTTTATAGAAGTCTCCGTTTTCTATCCCTTTTTCTATCAAATCTTTTCCGAGCAGGTATGTATCTGACTCGTAATACAATAGATCAAATTCCGCCCCCAGACGAGCATAGGTACTATCAAAACCAGCATAAACCCATGCGTTCATTTTAGACCATAAGTCTCTTACCTCACTATCTTTTGCCTCCCATTTTTGAAGCATTTCTTTTGCCTCTCCGCCTAGAGAGCTGTAATTATTGAAGTATTCATTTTTGAATCTTTTATAAAAGCCTGCATCATCCTCCCCTTCTTTCTTTTTGGAACTGAGTTCATTTTTAGCTTCATCTGTGGTTTGCCATAGTGCGTATTCCTCCTTGAATTTTGTTTCAAATAGAACATAGTAGTTTCCTACAAAATGATCTCCTTTAGTACCGGTAGATTCAGGAGTGGCTCCTTCTCCATATTTGCTCCAAGCGATCATACTCTTACATATGGCGATCCCTCTGTCATTTACGATCTGTGTATTCACTACATCATAACCAGCTGCTTTGAGAAGATTACTCGTAGATGTCCCTAATAATATATTTCTGACATGCCCCAGGTGTAAGGGCTT
>CALDEN010000034.1 GCA_937942405.1 uncultured Saprospiraceae bacterium | reverse complement strand
TCAAGGAAATTTCAACCTTGTCATCTCAACAGATGGCGGTCTTAACTTTAGTGATCATCTAAGCTTTCCCCAAGGAATCCAGAATGCTGCGGGTGGGCTTATTGCGGTTTCAAAAGATCGACCTGATGCCATTTACTTTTTGGGTTTATCTAGTGATAATACCCCTTTACTATATGTCGGAAATTATGCTACCGAAACATGGGAGCTCAGAGCTCAAGGAAACACTACTGCATTAGACATGAATAACTGGCAAGGCTACTATGACTTCGTACTCGAAGTATCTGATCAGGATGAGGACATCATTTATACAGGTACTGCAAGCTTATTTAAATCTACGGATGGTGGTTCTAGCTTTAGTAACATCGGCGGATATGGGGGACTCTTTCCATTGCACCCAGATATCCAAGACATGAAAATAAAAGATAACGGAGAGGTATGGGTAGCGACAGATGGAGGGATGAATTATAGTAACGATAACTATATCAGCCATCATGAATCTCGTACTCGTGGCATCATCGGCTCAGACATGTGGGGTTTTGACCAAAGCTGGAATGAAGACTTAGTCATCGGTGGTAGATACCATAATGGAAATACAAGCATTGCTGATTTTTATGGCGATAAAGCTCTGCGTATGGGTGGAGCAGAATCTCCTACCGGATGGGTGCGACAGGGCAAAAGCCGGCATGTAGCATTCGATGATTTAGGAGCAGGATGGATTCTTCCTGAGACTGCAGAGGGAGAGCCTCAAGGCCGTTTTGCATTCAGTAAATTCCCCAACATGGATGAGTACGGAGGTCGTCGCAGCAACATATTATTCCATACCAATTATTACGGGACCATATTTATGGGAGAAGGCAATGGTTTCTGGAAAAGTACCAATAGTGGCCTGAGTTACGAACTGCTTTATGATTTTGGCAATCGAGTACGATGGATACAGATGTCCTACTCTAACCCCGATGTCATTTATGCCGATATTGTAAACAGCGGACTATATAAGTCCGAGGATGGAGGACTCAACTGGGAACGCAAACCAGCACTTACTAGCTCTCCTAACGGCAACACAAATTGGGCAGGAAGATTATTCTTTGCCATATCTCCTAGTGATCCAGACCGTATATATGCATGCCTGCAAAACGGGACATGGTCTTCTGACTTAGGTCAAATTTTTAAATCTACAGATGGAGGTGACTCATGGGAAAACTGGACTGATGGCCTGTCTGAATACACAAAAAACATCGTCGTCCAGCCAGGAGATAACGGAGAAGACATCGTATATCTATTGACCAATGCCAGAGACAAATCTGCCAAAGTATTTATACGATATTCAGATACTAATGTATGGGAAAACTGTGACAATGGTTTCCCAGCTGGATTCCAGCTCAACCTAGCCATCCCATTTTTCAGAGATGGGAAGCTTCGAGCATCTGGAAATGCAGGTGTATGGGAGCAAGATCTCGCTAAAAACGATTATGAGCCCATCATCAATCCATGGGTAGAAAACAAGGTTTATGCTTGCATTACGGATTCTGTATATTTTGAAGACCACTCTATCGTCGATTATACCGACTGTGAATGGAGATGGGAAATCTCTCCTAGCCCGAGCTATATCTCAGACCCCAATGTCCGTAATCCTGTAGTAGTTCTCGGATCGATAGATAGCTACGATGTAACCATGCACCTCATTAAAGACGGAGTCCAATACTCAAAGACTATTGAGAACATGGTATCCGCTACATCTTGCCCGAGTATAGATGACTGTTCCAATACTGACAACATCCCCAAGGATAACTGGTCTATCATATATGCCGATAGTGAGGAAACAAATTTTCCAGGACTAGCTTCTATGGCCATCGACGATGATCCCAGTACCATCTGGCATACAAGATGGACGAGTGGCAATGACTCTTATCCTCATGAAATCATCGTAGATATGGCAGAAACTTATCTGGCAGATCAGTTTACCTATCTCCCTCGACAAGACGGAGGTGTAAACGGCCGCGTCAAAGAATACGAACTGTACATAAGTGATAATCTTACGGACTGGGGAAATGCGGTTGCTACTGGTGAATTTCTAAACAGTTCGGCTCCGAGTATTATAGATTTAGAGAATCCTACTTCTGGCAGATATTTCAGACTTATATGCTTATCAGAGATTAATGATAACATCTGGTCATCAGCTGCAGAGCTTTCTGTAAAAGGATGTATAGAAATGGAATCGAGCACCAATCAGATCGATACCCAGAAGCTGGTGGCTTTTCCTGTTCCGACTGATGATATCATCCAGATACCGATAAGTTCAGCACAAGTCTATAACTACCAAATAATCGGTATAGATGGTAAAACTCATGCTCAGGGTATAACGGATCGTTCAAGCAAAGAGCTCCTTTCCTTTGATCTATCTAATTATTTAAACGGCATGTACATTATTCATCTAACCGATGAGACAGGAGTTAAATATATGGTGAAAGTAATGAAGGGTAATTAGACGAATTAATAACCATTCACTATCCTATTAATCTAGATCAATCTCATATCGAATAAACATTTCGAGACTCGGACCTAGGTCCCTACTGTAATCAGTCATGATCATATTTGCAAGAGCCCCTAGTCTGAGTTTGGCATATCTATTACCTAAGAATCGGTCGATTATCCATCCTCCCTGTATAGCAAAATCACTTACACTTCCGTATCCGATCCCTGCCCAAAATGCATTTTCTTGTTCATACTTTAATGAAAAAATGAAATCTAGAATTTGAGGATTTACGTAATTAGCCGATAGAGATGGTTCTAAAAAACTCTCGTACCACATCACTTTACCTCCTATTAAGAAATGTAAGTGTTGCTGTCGCTGAAAATTAGACTCACTGAGTAAGACATCAGTCGTATAGGCCTGATTAAATCCGAGCCCTACGTAAAAAGAATTTTGCTCACGATCATAATCTATCGGATGGCTATTAAAATAGATCCCTCCTCCTATTGCTGGAAAAAATGTACTCTCATTAGTTCCGAGTATAAGAAGGTCTTGGTCATCATTAAATTGCTGATTACTCGCATTATACCTAAAGGATTGCATGTTTGCAGATATTCCTATGGCAAGCATTCCTTTATCTGTAATAAACTCATTGAGATGATAGGCATAGTTGAGCTTGAGCCCAGTACGCACCACTGGCCCAGTAGCATCATTATATAAAAATGCTCCTGCAGACATATTCATATCTTTAAATGGATACATCATCGAAGCATACGCAGTCTGCGGAGCTCCATTAAAACCCAGCCACTGTTGTCTAAAAAAGCCATCAAAGGTCATTAAAGAATTAGGAGCTGTTATCGCTGGATTCCAAAATGCTTTCGTTTCATTGAACTGACTGTCATACCCAATTTGTTGAGCATCGATCGAGACAGAAATTAAAACAAAGGCTGTTATAAGTAGTAGTGTATTTTTCATAATGCTGTTCTTTTATGCCTATTCGTAGACGATGGTTAATGAAGATTTAAAACTATACTCGTCAAAATTCAGTATATAATAATACGTATCCGCAGGGAGGGGCACACCTTGCCGTTTACCATCCCACCTAAAATCATCGGTCTGATAACCTTCCGTCTGAAACAATCTATTTCCCCATCGATTAAAAATAGTAAGGGTGTTTTCTGGATAATTTTCTAAACCTTTAAAAAGTAAAAAGTCATTTTGACCATCATCATTGGGAGTAATGATGCTGACTGCCTTGATTAAATCCAATGGACTTTCTAAGACACAAATCTCTACCTGATCTTCAAATTGACAACCATTTACATCTGTGATAAGTACGGAATAAACAGTGGTTTCAGAAGGCATCACAAGAGGATTCATAATATCCAATGAACTTACTATCGTAGTATCGTTTTCCCATAGGTAGCTTACTCCTCCTTCTGCCTGCAATTCATACTCTTCTCCGATAATAACACAATCATCCGCACCAGCTGATATACCATCATCCGAAAACACAGGTACTTCTATAGTCTGTATATCGATATTTCCTGGACATTCATCTGTTATGCTTACTGTATATATCGTAGATTCTGATGGCATGGCCACAGCGGATCCTCCTGCGATAGATCCTAAAGTATTTGTACTATTATCCCACTCATATTGCGTACCACCTGATGCCATTATCGTAACGCCAGCTCCTGGACAAACTCCATTGGCCGAAAGGCTCACATTTCCAGAGATCGTAGGAAGATAGCTTAAGGTAACATTATCAGTATTTATACAATTCTCTGGGTTGGTTACGATCACCGTTATGATCTCCGTAGTCGGAGTTGCATTGGACGGAGCTGTGATATCTAAGGTAGAAGCAGTACTTCCATCTGACCATTCGTAACTAGTATGATTGCCAGCATCCAGACTGACCATCTCTCCTGGACAAAGTTCTAAATCGGCACCTAAATCTATCGTAGGAGCGGCAATGGAGCTTACTGTAAACATATCAGACTCAAAACAGTCACTCCCTGCAAAAGCAATACATTGGTATTCTCCTGCTTCCGTGATCATGAGATTTGCTGAGCTATTTGTTAACAGGTTTCCATCTAGATACCATTCAAAGACCGTTACATTACTGGTGGCTACAAGATCTCCTGTATCACCGATACACAAAGTACTAGAACCACTAATCTGTATCTCTGGCTTAGAAGTTACAATGAGATCAAAAGAACCACTCACGACACAATCGGCTGCACTGGTAATCACAACCTCATAACGAGCTGGATCAGAAATCTCAATAGAAGACTGCCCAGAGGATATGGACATCGGAGTTCCATCCTGAAAGTACATATAGGTATCTCCAGAATTTCCCGTATCTACATCTAACTGATAGGAGTCTCCCTCGCATATGGTCTGATCACCATCCAATTCTAAGACTGGCAACTCATTGACATTGACCATTGTAGATTGACTGACTTCACAGCCACCTATACCGAATACCTGAGCGGTATACTCGCCCCCATTTATTACTTCTATACTAAGCCCCGTCTCCCCAAAAATCTCATCTCCTTCATAAAACCATTTTATATCTGTGGCATTCGTACTGGCCATGAGTATGCCACTATCTCCTTCACATATCTCCACACTAGATGGTAGTGAAAGATTAGGCCCAGCTTCAAAAGTGACCATCACTTCTTCTGTACTGCTGCACAAGCCTCCATTAACGATCGTAAGCTCATATGTTCCAGGTGTGGTGACGATCAGCTGATCCGTACTACTCAGTATCATTGATTGCCCTGACTGCCTCCATTCATACACATCTCCTGTAATACCTGCTTCTAAGACTACTTGTGCTCCGATACATGCTACTCTATCGTCTCCTAAATCTATTTCTGGATTATCGATCATGGATGCCGTAAACTCTGTAGATGACGTACAACCATTTACTGAACTCACCTGAACGGAGTACATATCTTCTGCCGTTATTCCAAATGTAAACATATCAGAAATCTCCACACCAGATGAATTAAATACCTGTATGGACTCTCCATTAGAGTTTACCATAACCTGCTCTGCAAGTCCTTGACAAAATTGAAAATCATCAACCTCATCTATTTCTGGAACATCTTCAAACGTTACATTTACTGATTGCGATTTTGAGCATCCAGTAGCATTTGTAACGGTTACACTATACACACCAGGATCCTGAACCGTTATTATTCTTGTAGCCTCTCCTAAGCCATTACTATTGAGTGCCCATGCATACTCTGCACCATCACCCCCAGCATCTAATTCTACACCCTCTCCATTACAACCGACAATACTCATTTCCAGATCTATAGTGATCGGACAGCAATTAGGAGGAGCCTGTATAAAGCCTATTAATTCGTTTCGACAAAAAGGATCATCTGAGAAAAAAGCTACCAAGTCTATGGCTGCATTGTCTGAATCTAAATTTTCCAACACAATGGTCTGAGGACTACCGGTTATAGGAAATGACTGACCGTTTACCTCCAACATACCTGAAGATGGAGGCAGTTCATAACTTAGACTTATTTCTTGAGTATAACTGTTATCCATCGGATTACAAGCCCCTCGTGTGCCTAGTGTTATGTTATTTATCAAGCAACTCGTCTCTATCGTAACTGGTTTGAAGTTACTCGACAATCTCATACAATACCCTTCTACCGAAGCTTCTATAATTGTCAGTCCTATGAGATCATCCAAGACGATATTTACAGGAGGTGTAGCTCCCCCTACTTTATATGACAATGAGTATATCTCATACTCTCCCGCAGCCAAAGCCGTAAAATCCGAATCGTCATTGTAGGCCCTAATTACCCCAGAGCTCGATTCTACGGCGATATAAGTAGAGGCATAATCAGGATTGGTTACATCGTTGAGATATACATCTCCTGGACCACTGATTGCCTCCATTATTACATTTTGTGGATTTAATCCAAAAGTCCAAAACACGATCCTATATTCCCTACATTTTTCCAATTCTAGGGTTACAGAACTATTGCAAAATGCACCACCACTGGAAGATGCCCTACCGGTAGATCCTACAAAGGATGGGCATGGGTTACCTGCATTAAAATTAGACTCAGTAAATACACTTAGGTAATTCGAAGAAGACGTTTGAAAATCACAATCTGTGTCAAAACGGTATTCGCCATCTTCAGATACTCTGATGATCATAGATACAGAACTTCTATTATCCACTATCACCGTACAACCTGAAGAACTTGAATTGTATATGGCCAAATCCGTATTGGGTGTCGAGTTAGTAATCGCCAACACGGTCGTCTCAAAAAGCTGACCGCTTATTCTATCTAAATCCAAGGCTAAATCAGCACTACCTGCATCTACTGTAATCGGATCGGTATCGCAAACTGAACTTATATCTCCTGCACATGGAGAATCAATACTGAATTCCGCATCAGACACATCGTAGAATTGAAAGCACTCATTGTCTATACAGGTAATTCTGATTCTTGCCTGATCAGTTGCATTGATTCCAGAAGGGATCGAGTAATTAAAAGATCCACCATTATACGAGGTAGATTCTGAAATCACAATAGGATAATTAGCTCCTCCATCCAGGGACAATTCTATTTTTACATTATCACATAGACTTTCTGATCCCGCAGCATCCCACTGAACCGCTAGATCATCACCTGTCGGATAAACTTCATTACCATTAGGACTGGATATCTCAAAAGGTCCGCTATTACTTACCTGAACAGATACTTCATCTTGAGCCATAGCTCCTCCATCGGGATTATTATCTCTTACTGTTAATCTAAAATTCAAGGTTCTACTGACCTCTGGTAAAACCTGAAAAGGATCAATAACTCCCGATAAAACAAGTTCCTGAGTAGGAAAGTATCTGAAATTATCTACCGTCGGAGGAAAACTTCTAAACAGAGGAGCTCGATTATTAAGCCCTGCCGCTAGGCCGATAAATCCTTGTGTCGGTGTTTGAGGACCATCTTCATTATACTGCTCCCAAACATAAGTCAGAGCATCTCCGTCAGCATCTGTGGCATCTCCTACTAATTTAAATGGAGTTCCCAGCGGTACTGTATATGTCACATCGCATGGACTTGCATTTACCTCAGGGACTGTATTTCCTGTTTGAACGATCTGAGCACAAGCTCCGTCATCGTTCATATAATTAACCATCTGCACTAGACTATGGGCATGGAAGTAATCATCTTTGGCTTCGTCACTAGGGATGTTTTGATCTGGATCGCAAGAGCCATCATATGACATTATAGTGGTTCCGCTTCCGATCTCATAAGCCGTATTATCTCCGATCGCATCATCACAAGAGTTACCCTCACCATTAAATGTATGTTCTGCTCCGAACATATGTGCCAGCTCATGGGCAAAAATTTGGATAAAACTAAAATCCTGAGTATTGAATGCAGAAGTCCATCCTCCTGCTTTTATCACCATATCATTAAAGCCATCATCACAAACCGCTTGCAGATAGGCCACTCCACCACTAGACCAGTCATCACCCGATACGGTTTGATGCAGTACATGTCCGATATCATATTGATCGATACTAAAATGCTGCTTTACCGCTTCCATAGCTTGTGGGACTCGGCCATCTCCACCGGCATTATCTGGAATAAAAGGATCCGTATTGGCATTAGTATATAGAAAAGGTGCGAGTAGTTGGAAGTTTACAGCCAGATCTCGATCATAGATAAGCTGCACATTATTTACGGCTGCTGCTACCGCTGCATTTACAGAGGCATTACTATTCCCGTTGAGGGTATAGAACTCTCCTGTAGTTACGATTGCTATACGATAGACTCTCTTAAAGTCGCCGTTTTCGATGACATTTGCAGATCGCTGAGAAAGATCCTTTTTCTTAATATTACTGGCTTTAATAATCTCATTATTTACACCACAGAGCGGACCATGAATATGTTCCTGCATCTGCTCTAGACCTATTTCAGAAGATTCCGTACTATGTATTTTGAATCCATCCTTAGACTCTATCATCATATTTACGTAATCATCGAGCATGGTAAGTGCACCGATAACCTGTCCAGAAGTTACATCATAAAGCGTAAAAGTGTTTAAAGCAGGATATGCCGCTGCAAATTCTGGAGAGAGCAGCTCATTCTTTTTTACATTGACTGAATAATCCTTTCCGGCCAGTTCTAAATTTAGCACATCGGAGGAGGCGTTTGATAATCTAAGATTTTTGGTTTTCGCCTTAATTAAAGCAATATTTTTAGCCGAAAGTTGTGTCGGATTTTGTGCAGTAATAGATGTGGCACAAAACAATAGGAATACTCCTATCAGAAGGTATTTCATACTCATGATGACGTTTGGTTCTAAAATAATAACTCTGTGTTCTTACATTGAAATAATCACACAATGCTCAATTTACAGAAAAATATGAATATCCCGATAAAGAATTGAAAATCTGTTTATCGTGCTGTTCTATCCCATAAAGAAGATAAACGGTATACTGACGAATTTAATTAGTAACTTTAATCGTTACTAATTAAGAATTAATGATTAAAACCTTTGCAAATAAAGAAACTGAAAAGGTTTGGAATTCCGAATTCTCATCAAAACTGCCAAACGAGATACAAAGAGTGGCAAGGAGAAAGTTGAGAATGATTAATAACTCGCAAAATATTAATGACTTGAGAATTCCGCCGGCTAACAAACTTGAAAAACTCAAAGGAGATTTAAAGGGATTCTATTCAGTCAGAATCAATAAACAATGGCGAATAACTTTTAAGTGGATAAAACAAAATGCAGAACAAGTAAAAATTGAAGATTATCATGACTAAACTACCAAATATACATCCAGGGGAAATCCTTAACGAAGAATTCTTAAAGCCATTTGGAATAACGGCATATAAACTGTCTAAGGATATTGGAATACCGCAAACACGAACAAGTCAAATCATAAAAGGAAAACGAAGAATAACGGCAGATACAGCACTAAGACTTTCAAAATATTTTGGAAACTCAACAAAGTTTTGGTTGGGACTTCAAAACGATTATGACATTGAAGAAGAAACGAATAAACTTGGTGAAACCTTAAACAAGATTCCAGTATTAGCCTAAAAAGAATACAGGATAGAACAGTTGCTGATGATCGCATATCTGCTGCGTACCTTGCAGAGACGGCGACATATCATTAGCTGTTATAAAGTAATGGGATATTTATGACATCATCGTTTTACCTATCCTTCCCAGTCCGTCTCTAAGGGCACATTTCTTACAAAGTTGGTTTCGAATGCGATTATGGTATTCGTGGTACTCACTCCTTCTATCGTTTGTATTTTATCGTATATAATATCCCGTAGGTGCCTATTATTTAATGCATAGATTTTGACAAGTATTGCAAACTCCCCTGAGATATTTACACATTCTACGATTTCGTCGATGAGAGCTACTTTACGTTCGATCTCTGTACGGAGCTCGTAACTGTCGAGTTTTATCTGAGTATAAGCGGCCGTCTCATACCCTAGCTTAGAAGGATCTATTTTATAAGAGGCATTTTTGAGTATGCCCTTTTCGCTGAGCTTTTTCATACGTTGATGTACGAGCGTATTAGAGACTTTTAGTTCTTTGGCCAGTTGCACAAGAGGGATCCTGGCATCGACTGTCAATTTTTCTATAATACGGCGATCTATTGCGTCAAGAAGCATATTTTTTATTGGCTTTAAGCCAATAAAAGTAAGAATTTACTTATTAAACCGCTATATGAAATAGAAATGACTTTATTTTAATTGTATAGCATAAATTATAACTCATTTACAATAAATTTATGGTCATATAAACTATCAACTAAACTCTTCTACGCATGATCATAGGTGTCCCTAAAGAAATCAAAAACAACGAAAATCGAGTCGCACTAACTCCATCTGGAGCATTCGAATTTGTAAATAGAAATCATAAAGTGTATATCCAGACGATGGCAGGACATGGTTCAGGATACTCAGACGATGATTACATCCAGGCTGGTGCTGAAATCCTTCCGACGATCAAAGCAGTGTACGACATAGCCGACATGATCATGAAAGTAAAGGAGCCTATCGCTGAAGAATATGATCTAGTACGAGACGACCAATTGCTATTTACCTACTTCCACTTTGCCTCTTATGAGCCGCTCACACATGCGATGATTAAGAGCAATGCAGTATGCCTAGCTTACGAAACGGTAGAAAACCCAGATGGCTCTCTACCGCTCCTTATTCCGATGTCAGAAGTGGCAGGTAGAATGGCAACTCAAGAAGGAGCAAAATACCTGGAAAAACCAGAAGGCGGTCGTGGAATTCTATTAGGTGGTGTGCCAGGTGTTAAGCCAGCTAATGTCATGATATTAGGCGGTGGTATCGTAGGTACTAATGCCGCAAAAATGGCTGCCGGATTAGGGGCAAACGTTTCTATCCTCGATATCAGCTTACCTAGACTGAGAGAACTGGATGACATCATGCCTGAAAACGTAACGACTATTTACTCTAGTGAGTATAACATCAGAGAGATGATTAAGTATCAAGACCTCATCATAGGTGCGGTACTGATCCCAGGAGCAAAAGCTCCAAATCTCATTACCCGAGAGATGCTCAAAACGATGAGACCAGGTACCGTGCTCGTAGATGTAGCTGTGGATCAAGGCGGATGTATCGAAACATGCAAACCTACTACCCATGCCGATCCGACTTTTATCGTAGATGATATACTGCATTACTGTGTTGCAAATATGCCAGGTGCTGTACCTTACACCTCTACTATCGCCCTGACTAACGCTACCCTTCCTTATGCTTTAAAACTCGCCACTCATGGGTGGAAAAAAGCATGTGCTGCAGATAAAGGTCTGGCTCTAGGACTCAATGTGATAAACGGGAAAATCGTGTATAAAGCAGTAGCTGATGCCTTTAACATGGAATACACCCCCTTAGATGATTTTATGGCTTAAAAAAACAAAAAGCCAATCTTAATTCTTGAAAGTTAAATTATTGAAGTATTATATACTACGTTTAGACATAACATCGATTTATTGTTATATTGGAAACGTAGTATATTTTTTCTAGAACCAAACCTTTCAGAATGCATATCACATTTAGCGAATTAAGACAAATTAAGCATCAACTCCCTACAGGCAGTATCAAAACCATATCGGATATTCTGGGTCTATCAGAACAAACGATACGAAATTATTTTGGAGCCAAGAAATACAAAGACGGCCAGATTATAGGTAAGCACATACAACCCGGACCACAAGGAGGATACGTCTATTTAGAGCGTTCTGACATTTTAGAAGCTGCTAAAAAACTCATACTTATCGGAGAAACACAAGC
>CALDEN010000033.1 GCA_937942405.1 uncultured Saprospiraceae bacterium | reverse complement strand
TTCTGCTCGGACGCTTACCTACTTAAGATCAATCAGGATCACCTCGATCATGACTACTACACCGATGTGATCAGTTTTCCCTATTCTACCGAAGAAGTCGAAGGCGATATATTTATAAGTATCGATCGAGTACGTGAAAATGCCGATACCCACGGTGTTGAGTTTTTACATGAGCTACACAGAGTAATGGTCCACGGACTACTCCACTTTCTGGGATACCTAGATAAAAGTCCAGTAGAAAAACAGCTTATGACTGACAAAGAAAATTTCTATCTCGATCAGTTAAGTTGATAGAACTGCATAGGAGCATTATTGTTGGCTATTGCCAAAATGGGTTTCCCGTTCTTCTGTTTTAATAATTCAACAGCTCTGACATCTCCATTGGCAATAATTCCTGTTTCTGTAGGGTGCATCACTTTCCACTCTCTATTTCCTTGGTTGAGCATAATACATCCTACTCCTGCATCACTCCGAGTAGTCTCTACTTCACGATCATAGAAGTTTCCTGCAGTAAAAATATCTTTCTTACCATCTCCATTAAAATCATAAATCACTATCCCGAATACAGGAGCCACCTGACTCAGCATGGGTAGCTTTTGTAAACTAAATCCACCCTTCCCGTCTCCATAAAAAACAGTGTGAGCAAAAGTATACGCTTCTTTAGTAGTCATCCCTTCTTCTCTTCCCTCTAATACATCTTCTACCGTAGATTTTCCAAATACATCGTAGGTCTCAAACTTCTCTGCTACAAAAGGCATCTGCTCAGAAGAGCATTGACGTCCTCTTACCGGGAAAGTTTTTCCATCTTCATTAAAACCGAGATAAACATCATTGGTCCCGTTTTTATCAAAGTCATTGACAAATAATTTAAAAGGCTCTGCTTTTGAAGCTTTGTATTTGTTGTTTAAACCCATATTACCAGCAACGATATCTATATTACCATCTCCATCTATATCATCCATCTGTATCGTATTCCACATACCGTTTGTGTTTTCTAAACCAGGGGTTTCTTTTTTTTCGATCTGCGAACCGTTATAAGTGTATATCGATATGGGCATCCATTCCCCACATACGATCAGTTCTTTATTTCCATCATTATCTATGTCGATCACTTCTGAATCCGTTACCATCCCCAGATTATTAAAAACAGGTGCGATGCTATCTGTTACATTATCTAATTGATTGCCTGAGTTTAATATGATTTTACTTCTTGACGATCTACCATACTGTCCAGGTATTTGTCGCCCTCCTATAAAAATGTCCTCTTGTCCGTCCTTGTTAAAATCTATAAAACGTATACTTCCGGTGCTGAGTTCTAGATCCGGAATCACGAGTCCTCCTTCGAGTGTATTGTCTCCTTGGTTTATATATAGTCGATCATTATAGGCTTCATCATTGGCAGGATATTCATTTCCTCCACTACCCACATAGAGATCTAATAGTCCATCTTTGTTTATATCTACAAATGTAGCTGCCCCATCCTCATAGACTTTGTGCTTTTCAAAAATAGCATTGGGTTTAGCTTTAAATGTTCCATCCCCATTAGAGAGATATAATTTTCCTGCTTGATTGATCGATCCACCTATATAGAAATCATCATTGCCATCTTGATTAATATCTGCTTTTTCTAATATTGGTCCTAGACTCGATAATTTGTATGGTATAAGTATTTCCTTAGAATAGTCATCATATGGGTTTTCGACATGTCGATGATCTACACCATCTATAGCTTTAAACATTGTGTTCTTAGCAGCTTCGATCTTTCTATTTTCTGTTGCTTCTGTAATGGCAATTTGTAATGTCTGATTTGCATCAATGTTTTTTTTCTGCCACACCTTTCCATTTGGAAAAGTAACTTTTACATCCGCTTTTTTATTTTGGCTTAAGCCAAAGTGAGAAATAGTTTGAGAAGTTGACATATATCCACGGTATGGGGTATGTTCTGATAATTGAGTAACACCACCCGAGGTGACTTCTATTCTGGACCCGATGCCTTTGGGATTATTCTTCTGACCTATAAGACGTATGTTCAGATAGTTATTAACTGATTTTTCTTTAGAGGTGTTTTTATAAACCCATGCCTCGAGATTGGTATTGGTCATTACCAGATCGAGGTCGCCGTCATTATCAAAATCTGCATAAGCCATTCCTTGAGACCAACCTTCATCTGAAAGACCCCAGACATCACTGGTTTTCTCAAAACTTAAGTCGCCGGTGTTGCGATATGCATAGTTTTTTATCTTAAAAGAAGGAAACTGCTTAGTGAGATCCAGCAACTCTTCTGTTGACAGTTGGCTATTTTTAGATTTTATGTATTTCTCCTTTTTCTTTTCAAAATCCTTATTTCTGATATCCTTGAATAAACCGTTAGTGATAATTATGTCTTTGTAACTATCATTATCTATATCTATAAATATCGGTGACCAAGACCAATCAGTATTGGATATTCCAGCCATTTGTGCTATTTCTGAAAACGTCCCATTTCCATTATTTAGCTGTAACGAATTGAACATGTATTGATAATGATATCCGCCTTTCACAAGATTCCAGAATTTCTTCGGATTCATACCACTCATATTGGTTTTTTGGCGGTAGTTATCTTCCGCCACCATGTCGACAGCATATATATCTAGCTGGCCATCATTGTTAATGTCCGCTATGTCTGCTCCCATAGAAAAAGTTCCTATATGTCTCATGGATTCATGAATGGCATTTTTAAACGTTCCATCACCATTATTTATGTAATAAAGATCTGGCTCATCGTAATCCACTGTAACATAGAGATCTGTCCAACCATCATTATTTAGATCAGCAGCTGTTGCACTCAGAGAATAGGTATAGTTACTAATACCTGCTTCTTCCGTTACGTCAGTAAATCGAGCATTATCGTTTCTATAAAGCTTGTCAGAAAAAGCATAATCCACACGTGCTTCTAGTTTCTTTTTGCTTTTGAGGCTACTGGGTGGTTGATTACAGATATATACATCGAGATCGCCGTCATTA
>CALDEN010000032.1 GCA_937942405.1 uncultured Saprospiraceae bacterium | reverse complement strand
AAGCTACTTATCGCTGGTCCCGATCAGATACAAGAAGCCAGAGAGCAGAAAACAGATCTCACCAAAGTACGTACGAGTAAAGAAGACTTAGCGAGAAGACAGGCTGCAATGAGTGCAGGCGGAGGTAGACAAAAGCCAGAAACCTTTAAAAGAGAAGAAAAGAAAGTGGGACGTAACGAGCCTTGTCCATGTGGTAGTGGTAAGAAATATAAAAAATGCCACGGGGCGGGATAATCTTTATCTCAGCTAAGAAAAGATAACCGGAAAATACAGACTCTTCCATTATTCCTTTGATAAAAAGGAGTAATGGAAGAATAAATTGCATTTTGAAGACCTTTATACTGTATCAAAATGCAGATAGATTCGTTACCTTAGTAACAAGTAGATTATACGATGAGGATTATACCAGTAATAATGTTTTTACTTCTTTGTGCGATAGGCTTAAATGCTCAGCAGATCTCGGTAAATGAGGAGCCAGGCATCTCTGCATTGATGAACAAGTATCTAAGCACCAATAAGGTAGAAGATCAGGTAAAAGCATGGAGAATCCAGATCATTACTACCTCAGATCGACGTGAGATGCAATCAGCCAAAGCCAAGTTTGAGAGATTCTACCCTCAGATAAATCTAGACTGGAAACACGTTCCACCATACTATAAGGTAAAAGTAGGAGCTTGGAGAGATAAGATCTCTTGTGATGCCTTTTTAAGCACACTGATTGATGACTTTCCTCTTTCTATACCAGTAGTAGAAAACATTTCAAAGACAGACTTACTAAAGTAATCCAGCTATGGCCCTAAGTACCAGAACAAAGGGATTTGACTGGGTCATGTTAAGTTTATACCTAAGCTTAGTGGCGATAGGCTTACTTATGCAGTACGCCACCTATTATAACCCTACGAGTGATGCTTTCTTAAATGCCAGTAGCACATTTACTAATCAGCTGATGTGGGCCGGAATATCTATTGTGGCATTTTTTGTTTGTCTATTGATAGATCGTAAGATTTGGAACACGTTTGCTTATCCGATATTCGGGATATCCCTTCTGCTATTGGTTATCGTTTTATTATTTGGTACAGAAGTAAAAGGGGCTACCTCTTGGATAAAAGTGGCAGGTTATTCTTTCCAGCCATCAGAATTTGCAAAGCTCGGAACAGCTTTAGGTCTTTCTAGTTTTCTTGCATCTTTTAAAGGGGACTTTAAGTCTAACGAAAATATAATGGTGGCACTAGTAATGATTTTTGCTCCGGCAGCATTGATTATGCTTCAGCCAGATGCCGGATCTGTCGTTGTATTTATGTCTTTGTTCCTACTGCTGTATAAAAAAGGGCTCAATCCCATGCTCTACTTTGTTAGCTTCTTATTAATTGCTGTTTTTATACTATCACTGATATATAGTCCTATGCTAGTAGTGGTGATCACTCTTACGATTATCACCTCGGTATTTTTTTATAGAACGACCTTAGAGTTGTTTGGTATGATAGGAGCACTGGTCCTTATCGTGCTTTCTTTCTTTTTTTATGATCAGCTCTACTATCTGATATTTTTGGTGGTTGCATCTATAGCGATGGCTGTTGCCTATTTTGTCAGAGAGCGAGATACACAGTTTACGACACAGCTATCTATGATAATGGTAGCGAGTACGGCATTGGCTTTCGGGACGAGATATGCTTTTGATCATATACTTCAGCCTCATCAACAAGACCGGATAAATGTATGGCTGAGACCTCATTTATGTGATCCTAGAGGATCATTATATAACATTATACAGAGTAAGATTGCGATCGGGTCGGGAGGATTTCAGGGGAGAGGCTTCTTAAACGGGGCACTTACACGTTATAACTATGTGCCAGAGCAATCGACAGATTTTATATTTACCGTAATCGGAGAAGAGCAAGGTTTTATAGGAGCGATCACGGTGATTATTATTTTTGCAGCATTGATTATTAAAATACTTCAAGTGGGAGAGCGGGCACAGACGCCTTTTATTTCCCATTATGCATATGCAGTAGGAGGGTTTTTTCTAATTCACTATTTTATAAATATAGGGATGACCTTAGGGATAATGCCTGTAATAGGTATTCCTTTGCCTTTCTTAAGTAAAGGAGGCACCTCCTTATTGGTGTTTTCTATGATGTTAGGAATATTGTTGAGTATGGATACCGCTAGATATAAAAGATAAATGAGTAAAGCATTCGAACTATTACAGACAGATAAGAGCACAGCAGCGAGAGCGGGTGTATTAGAAACGGCTCATGGCCAAGTAGAAACCCCGATTTTTATGCCGGTAGGAACACAAGCTACCGTCAAGGGAATCAGCCAAGACCTACTGGAAAAAGAAATCGAGGCCCAGATAATTTTGGGCAATACCTATCACCTTTATCTAAGACCAGGAACAGATGTCTTGATAAAGGCCGGAGGGATACATAAGTTTATGAACTGGGATAAGCCGATACTGACAGACAGTGGCGGATATCAGGTTTACTCTCTATCAGGCATGCGTAAGATCAAGGAGGAAGGTGTAAAGTTTGCTTCTCACATAGACGGTTCTAAGCACCTCTTTACGCCAGAGAAGGCCATCGATATACAGAGAGAGATCGGAGCTGATATCATTATGGCTTTCGATGAGTGTACGCCATATCCCTGTGACTATAAGTATGCAGAGCGATCGATGAGATTAACCCATAGATGGTTAGATCGTTGTATTAAGCATTTTGATAAAGGAGAGGGCATGTATGGGTATAATCAGATCTTAGCCCCGATTATTCAAGGTTCGGTATATCCCGATCTACGAAAAATATCTGCCAAAAAAATCGCCAGTTACGAACGAGAGATTAATGCCATCGGAGGATTATCCGTGGGTGAGCCCAAAGAAGATCTCTATAGCATGACCGCAGAGGTATGTGACATACTACCGACCGATACTCCGCGATATCTAATGGGAGTAGGTACACCAGAAAACATACTAGAGTGCATCTCATTAGGCATAGACATGTTTGACTGTGTACTTCCGAGCAGGAATGCTAGACATGGTTTACTCTATACTCGCAATGGAATCATTAATATAAAGAACCGTAAGTGGAGAGAAGACTTCTCCCCGATCGATACAGAGGACTACTGTTCCACCAGTCAGATATATACAAAGGCGTATCTCAGACATCTTTTTACGACTAAGGAGTCCTTCGGTGCACAGTTAGCGACCTTGCATAATTTGAGCTTTTACCTTTGGCTGACAAAAGAAGCAAGAAAACATATTTTAGATGGAACCTTCGGGCCATGGAAGGATAAGCTCGTACCAGATTTACTCAGAAGACTTTGATAAAAAAGATAGATAAATATATCGTTTTCAAGTACCTGAGTACATTTTTCTTTACCGTACTGCTCATTACTGTTTTTGCGATCGTCATGGATTTTGCAGAACGGATAAATCATTTTGTAGGGCAGGAGGTAACGACTAGGGAGATCATTATGGAATATTACCTTCCGTTTATTCCATGGATTAACGGATTGATGTGGCCATTGTTTGCACTACTAGCGGTGATCTTTTTTACATCTAGGATGGCGAGTAACTCAGAGATCATATCTATACTCTCGGCAGGAGTGAGTTATAATCGATTACTGGTCCCGTACTTATTCAGTGCAGGGATACTCGCAACGATATTATGGTTTGGCAACAACTATATCATCCCTAATAGCACCCGGATCAAAAATGAATTTTCAGCCGAGCATATAAAAAAGTCAGAGATCAAAACACACTCTAACAACTTTCATTTTTTTGTAAACCCTGACGAGAAAGCCTATGTTCGATTTTATAAATCAAAGGACACCTCTGTGCATACTTTCCGTTTAGAAAAGTTTAAAGACGGAAAATTAGTAGATGTGCTCAAGGCAAAAAAACTTA
The DNA here is from genome assembly GCA_937942405.1 of uncultured Saprospiraceae bacterium. GTDB lineage: Bacteria > Bacteroidota > Bacteroidia > Chitinophagales > Saprospiraceae > JAHDHU01. Next base: position 850 of record CALDEN010000032.1, on the reverse strand, counting down.
CGTTCAAAAAAGCTCCCAATACGTGGACGATGCATAATTACGAACGGCATAAGTTTGATGGATTAGAGGAAAGTCTCGTACTCAATGATGGAGAGGAAAAAGACACTATTTTTAACTTCAGTCCGGATGACTTTGTGTACTACGCCAAGGAGATGGAAATGATGACCACTACCGACCTGAAGCATTACATCGATAACGAAAGAGCGAGAGGTATAGATGCTGCACGGAAGTATGAGATCGAGCTCTACCGCAGAACTTCTGATCCATTTACCATCATTATTTTGACATTGATCGGTGTGGCTATCTCATCTAGAAAAACTCGGGGAGGCATGGGCTTGCACTTAGCTCTCGGAGTAGTTATCGGATCGGCCTATGTTATTCTGGCCAAGTTTGCCGCCACCTTTGTCAATAACTTAAACCTATCTCCAGGCCTTGGAGTGTGGGTGCCTAATATATTTTTTCTCATCGTAGCTATTTATTTAGTTTTCCGAGCACAGAAGTAATTTTCATTTATTATTGAAAGGAGAGCTTGGATTTTGGATATTCCGAACCAGGACTGGTAACACTATGTCCATTTCCTTCTGACTAAATTGTTCATTAAAACGGTAAAAAGAATAAAAAACCCTCAATATTCAATTATAAATGAAAATACATTAAAACAAAAAGACACCATGTTTTTTATTAAACTATTGATAATCAGTATTTTGTGTTTTTACATCTTTTGATGTTTAAACAATGTTTAACTATTTTTTTGTTTTTGTTAAACAAATGCTGTAAATTGCAGAAGATTGTTCATATAAATCCACCAATTATGTCAACATTAGAATTTGATTCAAAATTTGATCTGCTA